>JAUMYE010000033.1 GCA_030528815.1 Candidatus Saccharimonadota bacterium
TGCATGAGCTCGACGTAAACGAAGACTATCCACTCCTACTCCATATCGCAAGAATAGCTGGACTAAAATAAGGCAAAAAGAAGGCGGCACAAAACGTGCCGCCTTTTTGAAGGAATCTTTTTACTTTAGACAAGATTAGGAAAGCAGAGCGTCCATGATCGGTCTCAGATATTCCGCACCGTCACCGACCAGGATTTCACACTCACTCTCTTTGGAAGCCAGAACAAAGAAACGAACCAGAGCAGCAACGTCGTAGTTTGTAAGCTCAATACCATTACTATCGCAGTGACGCTTGAGTTTGTCTGCCCATTCGATACTCTGAAAAATCTCACGCTCTGTCATCGGGCGCATATTGTCATCGACGAGATCATACTTGACGTTATGAGTAGTCAAAACGACACCCTCCTCGAATGGCCAGAATATAAACAGCGGCTTCTTGTATTCGCGGTTTTCAGCTTCGAGGACCCTAATCTGTTCATACAGCTTGTCTTTTTCTGCCTCCAGCGTAGGAACCTCGAGACGAAGAACATCGGCCGCCTTTACAAGAGCTTCGGATTCTGCAGTCAATCTTTCGATCTTGACCTTAACGCTCTCACGCTCTTTTTCCTTTGCGGCGATTTCGGCGAGCATTTCCTCGTGCTTCTTTTCCATAGCCTCACGGCGCTTACCAGAATAATCCTTCATAGAATTCTTATACTGGCGCGCCTTGTCTGCAAGCTTGGCAATTTTCTGGGGAAGATGCCATTCGTAGTTCTCACGGCAGCGATCAATTCTTCCAGCAAGCTCGCTATGACGAGAAACAGTAGCTCTGATTTCCTCAGTGATCTTATTGATTCTTGTCAAAAGCTTCTTTATGCTTTCCTTCAGATCCTCGATCTGAGCCAGATTGATCTTGACCAGCTTGTCCTCGAGCTCAAAACGCTCAGCAAACATCAGCTGAAGCTGCTTCTCACGAATACGAGTCATGATTGCAGTGCAGAGATCTTTATCCTGACCAGCAAACTCGAAATCGTCCTCTTCGCCGTTCATTAACTTCTCGAAATGTTCCATCATCTCGTCAGTCAAACGGTCGGCCAAAGAGTCGATAACCGCATTGCGAATGTCAGCATTGTTCATCAGCTGAGAAAGCGGGATCTTAATAGTAGTAATCGTTGCCTCTACAGGTTCTGTAACCGGAGCACCAATGCTCTTGCTCGGGATAGAGATTGTTTCGGTCGAGATATTAACGCCTTTTACGGACATTGTTCTCTCGGGCTTCTTCTTTGTCTTGGTTGTAGTAGTGCTAGTTCCTTTTGTAGTTTCAGGAACAGCAACAGGCTGGGACTGCTGGGAAATTTTTGCTCTCATAAGTAGACCTCCTCAGAGTGAATTCGCGCCTCAAAAACCTATACTAAAGTAAGAGATTTTAAAGAACGCATGTCGGATGCATGTATCCAAAAAGCATACTAGATGCCTTCCAGAATCTATATATTATACCATATTTCACTCAAAAAAGCAAAAGCAATACTACATCTGTCCCTCATCTTGCTATAATCATCTTATGGAATTCGACAAGGCATATAATCATCTCAACGAAAACCAGCGCGCAGCTGTAGATCATATTGACGGACCACTTCTTGTAATTGCAGGTCCAGGCACGGGCAAAACCCAGCTCCTATCCGTTCGTGTAGCTAACATCCTTAAACAGACTGACGCAAATCCAGAGAACATTCTTTGTCTCACTTTCACTGAAACCGGTGCAAGCAATATGCGTCATCGTCTTGCAGATTTTATTGGCCCAGAAGCCTATAAGGTCCAGATCCAGACTTATCACGCCTTCGGTTCGTATATCTTGCAGGAACACCGCCCAGATCTTAATGCCGCCATCGACGATCTTGAACGTTTTACCTTGATTCGAAAAATCCAGGCCAACCTTCCAGCTATGGACATCTTGCGCCCAGATTATTTTACGCCACATATCATTAGTGCCATTTCTGAGCTCAAGGCTGCCGCACTTGCCCCTAATGACCTCCGCAAAATCGTTCAGCGTAACGAAGTAGATAACGGCCTGATTTATTCCGCCATCAGCGAAAAACTCCAGGAAACCAAAGGTCTTCGCTATCCAAAATCTACTGCCAAATATACCGAAATCCTCGAAGCTTTGCAGAGCTTCATCAATCGCTCAGACAATCAGAAACCAATCCTTGGCAAGGTTGAACCTGTCGCAAAAATCTACTACCGAGAACTCGCCGAAGCTTTGCTTGCCGAAGAGAATAGCGAGAAGCCAAGCAGCAAGCTTCCAGGCAAATGGCGCGAAAAGTTCTTCAAGAAAAACAAGCAGGGCGAATTTGTTTTTGGCGACGACATCGCAAACAAGAAGCTCTTGAGCCTCGCAGGTATTATGGAACAATACCAGGCACATCTCGATGCCGAAGGCCTCTTCGACTACGACGATATGATTCTAAACGCTATCAATCTCCTTGAGACCGATGACGAGATTCGTTACAATGCCCAGGAACGCTTCCAATATATCCTTCTTGATGAGTTCCAGGACACAAACGACGCACAGGCAAAACTCGTTAGCCTCCTTACAGACAACCCAAGCAACGAAGGCCGCCCAAATATTATGGCTGTAGGCGACGACGATCAGGCCATCTATGGCTTCCAGGGCGCCAACACCTCCAACTTCTTCGATTTTGATGCCAAATACCATCCAAAACAAATTTTCCTAACCAAGAACTATCGCTCTAGTGAGCCAATCCTCGAGTTTGCTCATAATGTTATCGAGCAGGGCGCAGACCGCTTCTGTAAATCTCCGAGCGTCAATATCGACAAGCATATTACTGCCGAGAATCCGCCAGAAAAGACCAGCATCGAGCTTCGCAGCTTTAAATCTTATCAGAGCGAATATTCGTATATTGCCGCCGAAATCCATCGCCTCATGAGCGAAGGTGTTCCGGGAAGCAAAATCTCCATCATTGCACCAAAGCATAAATATTTGGTCTCGATTTTGCCATATCTCCATGCCATGAATATTCCTATCTCTTATACACGCCGAGATAATATTCTAGAAGACGCCGAAGTTAGCGAGACTATCAACTGCGCCAAGCTCGTAAATACTCTAGCTACCGGAGACATGCGCAAGGCCGATCCATATTGTTTTAGAGCAATCAGCTTGCCATACTGGAATATCAAGAACGCCACCATCGTAAACCTACTTCATGACGCCAGAGAAAAGCGCCAGAGCATTTTTGATACCATTTACTCCAACAAGGATGACGCCGACGCAGAGAATCTCAAACTTCACGAGTTTGCAGACTTCTTTATGGAACTCGCCAAGAAAGCCGCAGATCATAGCGCCGAAAGTATCATCGCAAAGATTTGCACTGTCATCATTAACGAGAAAGACGACCTAGCTCTCTTTAGTAAGCTCAACACCCTCCGCGAAATTATCGGCAAGAAAGCTTCACGCGGCAACCACAAGTTCTCCGTCGAAGATTTTTGTAACTACATCGATGCATACAATTCTGCTGAGCTTCAGATTGTAGACAGCTCGCCATACAGCGAATCCGACGAAGCCGTCGTTCTTCAGACCGTCCACAGCTCCAAGGGCTTAGAGTACGAAGCCGTATTTCTTATTGCCGCAGACAACAAAAACTGGTCTGACGCAGGCGGTAACCGCGACCTTATTAAGCTACCACGCAACCTTGCCTTCGTTCGCCACACTGGCGATACGGCTGACGAAAAAATCCGTGTCTTCTTCGTCGCAATCACTCGCGCTAAAGCCAAGCTATATCTCACCTATAGTCTTTCAGATTTTGCTGGCCACGAAGCCGACCGTCTTAAATTCCTAGACATCCGCGAAGACACTAATCCAAACACGGGCGAGAAGGGCTACTTCAGTAAGATTATTCCAGAACCATTCAACTTTGAACTCCAAGGCGAGAGCGAAGAGTTGAACCCAGAAGATTTCGCACCAAACCGCTGGTTTGACGACTATATCCCAAGCGACGAAACCAAGAGAAATCTCTTGAAGCCTTATGTCGAACATTTCAGACTTACCCCAACCGGCCTAAATACATTTATCGACCTAAGATACAATGGCCCAGAAGCCTTCTTGCGCAGATTTATTATTGGTGAGCCTAGCGAAGCGAACTTCAGCGCAGATTATGGCACGCTCATCCATGATGTTATGGATCAGCTCAACCGCCAAAAGCTCAGCAACGAAGACGCCTTGAATCTCTTCAAGTCTAAAGTCGCCGATGCCGACGCCACAGACAAAGAGAAAGACGACCTATTACAGCGCGGCGAGCAAGAGCTATCCCGCTTCCTCGAAGAGCGTGGAGATTACCTGCGCAGCGTCAAGGCTGAGTCCGAGCGCAACTTCTCGAGCGAAGGTATCGTTCTTGGCGAAGTCCCGCTCACTGGTAAAATCGACCGCATCGAGATTAACGAAGAAGAAAAGACGATCACAGTCGCAGATTACAAAACCGGCACACCAAAATCCAAATGGGGTACCGCCGACAGTACCTTCACTTACAAAATTCAGCTTTATTTCTATAAGTTCCTCATCGAAAACTGCCGCGCCTACCAAAATTACAAGGTTACAAAAGGTCGCATTGATTACATTCCCGCCGATTCTGACGGCGACATCGTGCCACTAGAGCTCGGTTTCAAGGATGCCGAAGCAGAGCAAATCAAAAAGCTTATCTCTGTAGTTTACAAGCACATCAAATCCCTAGACTTCCCAGACACAAGCGAAGCCAACAAAAACAGCAATCCAACCAAAGCTTTCTTTGATCAGCTCCTTAGCGAAGAGTAAACATAGACAGTTGACAAATCCTGCCAATTATGATACAACTCACCTAATCCGCTTCTGGGCAATAGTCTAGAAGTGAGTCCACCCCAAAAGGAGGTGATTCCCATGACTGCATTCAATTTTGTTTGAGGCAGTAAGTTCTTTTAGAAGGAGGTGAATTGTATGGCAGGCGACGTTTTTGATCGCTGCAGCAATTGCGGTAAACTCCGTTATCTTCATAACGGGATCTGCGATGACTGCGCATCATTCAAGGGGGCAACTACTCCTGGCGGTTCAATCTTTGGCTCTGGCTTCGGCTCCAGACCTAAGTGTCGCGACTGTGGCGGCACCGGCAAGATTGTCCATTTCTTCGGACCCGACGAGGTTTGCAAGAGATGTGGCGGCACCGGCAAGGAGTAATACGCGCACCACGCGTCATACTTTCACAAAAGACTCTGCCTCGCGGAGTCTTTTTTCTTGTCCAAAAAAATAACCACCCTTTTAGCCGGTAGTTATTTTGAAATAGTTTTAGCGACCATCTTTGTGGCGAGCGTGTTTGCGCTTTTCGCTATGCTTGTGATTATTGTTGCGATTTAGCTTCGCAATCTTGATTCTCTTAGCCATGGATATACTATAACATATCTTATCTTACCAATCAAAAGCAGAGTCAAGAGAAGAGAGTTTACGCTTTTGACATTTTCGTAAGCGATGTTATAATAGCGCCAGAGAGATATTCCACCTCTCTTTTCTATATAGGTCCCGAACGGTTCGCGGGAAGCATTTTACGAAGGGGAGTGATTCCAATGGGCTAAACATTTCATTGTTCTATCCCGTTTAGTATCAAATGAAAGCATTAATGATTTTATCTGATCTCACCTTTCCGGGTCGCGCCTTCTGCGGCCCTCTTTTTTGTGCTAAAATAATTATATCGAGCTACGCTTCGGCCCCTGGCTACGATTCATAAAATATCCGACGCTACAGATTCAAAAAAAGAATCGCGTCAAAAAATCACCACATTTTAACGCAATAAGCGAAGGATTTTTATGAATCAAAACTCTTACTCATACAACCAAGAACCATTACACGAACCAATCGATGTCGATGCTACTTTTTCACGGAATGTTCTCGGACATTGCCGCCCGATTGCTTTTCGAACGCAGAACGGCAGAGAAGTACAAATCTCCGAAATCGGCTTAATTCACCCTAGATACGACGGTCTCAAGACTCTTTTTGCCTTCGATGTCACCGACGGCGCAACAGATTACCGACTCACCCTCGACACCGAAAGCCTCAACTGGTATCTAGATTACGAGGGAGATCAATATGTATAATCTTCCACTTAAAACCATGTACATTGATCTCAACTCTTGCTTCGCCACTATTGAGCAACAAGCTCGCCCAATGCTTCGCGGTCGCCCCGTCGCCGTCACTAACCGACTCACACCTAATGCCTGTATTGTTGCCGCCAGCTACGAAGCCAAAGCCATAGGCGTAAAAGTCGGCATGCGCCGCATGGAAGCAGAGCGCATTTCAAAAGACGTAGTTTTTGTCGAAACCGAGCCAACCAAATACATCTACGTTCACAAAAAGCTTCGCAAAATTATGGAAGATTACGCTCCCGATATTGTCATGAAATCCATCGACGAAGGCGTTCTAAATCTCGCCCTAAGCCCAGAACATGTTCAAAACATGCCAAATCCAGAGCTTGTTGCCGAAATTAAATCTCGTCTCAAAAACGAAGTTGGCTGCTACATGCGCTGCAATATCGGCATTTCAAGCAACAGATTTCTCGCCAAACTCGCCGCCGAACTTCATAAGCCAGACGGATACGACGAAATTACACCAGAAAACCAGCGCAGCGTCTTTAGTTCGCTCAAGCTGCAAGATTTGCCAGGAATAAACGTTCGTATGGAAGCCAGATTGAATTCTGTGGGCATTTTTACGCCACTTCAATTCCTCGATTCCGACGAAGAAACTCTCGTCAAAATGGTCTGCAAGAGCATCGATGGGCACAAATGGTACCAAAGACTTCGCGGTCTCGAAGTCGACGACTGGGTGAGCGATATCAAGTCCATCGGTCGCCAATATGTCCTAGAATCCTGTAGGCTTACACACGAACAAATCGAAGCCAGAGCCATCCATCTCGCCGAAGACGCAGGCATGCGCCTCCGCAGCAAAGAGCTCTATGCGCGCGGAGTTTATGTCTGGGCGGTAGACTATAATGATATCCCAATCCACAAAAACATCCTCCTAAAGGACCCAATTCATACCGACGCAGACATTATTCGCGTCACACGCAGCCTCTTTAAAGATTTTCCGGCGCCACTCCGCATTATTGGTGTTACGCTTTATAAAATCCAAGACAAGCCTCAAGCTCAACTCCGTCTCGAACAAGAGAAAGTAGAGCACGATAACCGCCTTTGTCTTGCTACCGATGCGATTAATACTCGTTTTGGTGATCGCACTATCTTTTGCGCCGATTCCTTCGGAACGGATTTAGTCAAAGTCAAAATCCCATTCGGCTCTACCAGATTTCTATAAACAAAAGATTATATAGCAAAGGGAGGTATGTTGTTCTATTTTTAAAATGATGGTTGTTTTAAAAATAGAAAACATACTCCCTTTGCTATACTTATCTTATGGATGAACGCGAAAACCTAACAATTATTGACGGCAAAAGCGTCTTTTATCGCGGCTACTACGCCATGGGAAATTTGTCTCTCCCGGACGGCACGCCGACAGGCGGCGTTTATGGCTTCGCCGCAATGCTTATTGAAATCATCGAGAAACTCAAGCCAGAATACATCGCAGTCGCTTGGGATAAAGCCAAAACCAACATTCGCCGTCGCCGCGAAATCTACCCAGAATACAAAGGCAACCGCAAGCCAGCTCCGCCAGATTTTTACGCTCAAATTCCTTATCTTATGGAGCTTCTCGAAGCCTTCCATATTCCACTCTACGAATTCGACGATTACGAAGCTGACGATATTATCGGCACACTCGCCCGCAAGGCTCAGGCTGCAGGAAAACGCGTTGAGATTATTTCTGGTGACCTAGATATGCTCCAGATTGTCGATACAAACATTCATATGTATCAGCTCAAGCGTGGTTTTTCCGACGTTGCCAGCTTCGATATCCCTGCCATCGAAGCCAAATATGGTCTCCGCAAGGATCAGTTCCTAGATCTCAAGTCTATCAAAGGAGATAGCTCAGACAATATTCCTGGCGTACCAGGAATTGGCGAGAAGGGCGCAGTTAAACTTTTGCAAGAATACGGCACTCTAGAAAACCTTTACGACCACGTCAACGAAATTACTGGCGCAACAGGCAAGAAACTTGTCGAGGGTAAAGATTCCGCCTTCATGAGTAAAAAACTTGCTAGCATTCAGTTCGATGCGCCGCTAGAATTCGATCCAAAAGCCTGCGAGCTCAAAGATTTTAAGCCAGAAGCTGTCGTTGCCGAACTCAAAAAGCTCCGCTTCAACTCTTTGCTGCACAAGTTCGCCAAAATCTTTCCAGACGTCGACCTTAAAGTAACCCCAGAACCAGATTTCAAAAAACCAAAACCTGTCGTCAAAAACAGCCCAGAGGCCGTTCCGACAGATATTTTGCCGCCACCAGCAGATATCGAGGTTGAGGTTCCGAACGAGCTATACCTCAGCCAGCACGTCAAAGAAGATATGCACGCAGACAAAGCTCTAGCCAAAGAAATTCTTAACGGTCGCGAATATTGGGACCTTGGCCAGGTGGATTTCCTCTTTAATCCGCTCGAGAAAAAGCAATCTCAGCTAAGCCTTATCGACCTTCCAGACAACAAAGAAGAATACATCAAGCAACGCAAGCAGCTCGCTGCTATGCCAAAGCTAGAGCAAATCGTTACGAAGTTCGACCTACCTCTAATTCCAGTCCTATACAAGATGGAAGAGGAAGGTCTAAAGATCGACCCAGACCGTTTCGAAGCACTCCGTATCGAGTTTAGTGCCGAAGAAAACAAGATTAGTAAAGAAATCTACGAGATGGTCGGCCACGAGTTTAATATCAACTCGCCGCTCCAGCTTTCGCAGGTTCTTTTCGAAGATCTTAGACTCCCAACCAAGGGCATCAAGAAAACCCAGCGCGCCTATTCTACTGGTCAGAAAGAGCTAGACAAGCTTCGCGACCTCCATCCAATCATTGGCAAGATTGAGCGCCTCCGCGAAGTTAGCAAGCTCCTCAGTACCTACATCACGCCGCTTCCAACTCTCGCAGACAAAAACCTGCGCATTCACAGCACTTTCACTCAAGATGTTACGGCGACCGGCCGTTTGTCCAGCGTTAATCCAAACCTTCAGAACATTCCAGTCCGTAGCGAAGACGGCAAGCGCATTCGCTATTGCTTCGTACCAGAGAAGGGCAAAGTTTTCGTCGCAGCAGATTATGCCCAGTTCGAGCTTCGCCTTGCCGCAGAACTCGCAGGCGACGAGAATCTTATCAATGACTTCAACTCTGGCCTAGACATCCATATCAAGACTGCCAGCGACGCCTACGGCATCCCGATGGACCAGGTCACAAAAGAACAGCGCCGCGCTGCAAAGGTAATCAACTTCGGTATCATCTACGGCATGAGTGCCAAGAGTCTATCTGACGGCACTGGTATGACTTTCCATCAAGCCAAAGAATTCATTGATCGCTATATGGAAATCCGCGCACCAATCGCAGATTATCTCAAAGCCCAGCTCGAGCACGGTCGAAAATTTGGCTACGTCGAAACCTACTTTGGTCGCCGCCGCCCAACCCCAGACCTATCCGCGCCAAACTTCCTTATTCGTGCCGCCGCTGAACGCGCCGCCGCCAATATGCCAATTCAGGGCACAGAGGCAGACCTCGTAAAGCTCGCCATGATAGAAGTAGACAAAGCTCTGCC
>JAUMYE010000034.1 GCA_030528815.1 Candidatus Saccharimonadota bacterium
CCTCTCTTTATTTGTTTTGACCTTTTTGTTTTTACCTTACAAAACTTACTTACATTTTTTCATACTTTTTTGCAAAATGCAAGTGCTTATTTTAATCTTTTTTGTCGTCTTCTTTAGATTTTGGCTTTTTGGTCGTTTTATTTGATTCGACTTTTCGATTAATCGCAGCTTTGGCGCTAGCCATAATTTCTTCACGCAAACGCTCGAGCGATTCGATTGCGTTTTCTTCGCCAAGTTCGGCAGCCTGAGTATAGTATTCGATTGCCTTGATTGTGTCCTGCTTTACACCCTGGCCAACTTCGTAGGCATAGGCCATATTAGATAGACCAGTCGCGTCGCCCATTTTCGCCGCCTGTTCGTAATAGAAAAAGCCCATCTCTGGCTCTGGCTTTTGAATACCGCGGCCAAGACAATACATACGACCGAGTTGGTTATAACAAAAAGCATCGTTCGTGCTTGCACCGAGCTGATAATACCTTAAGGCTTCTTTGTAATCTCGATTTACAACGTAGCCATTTTCATAATACAGACCAAGATAAAATGCTGCGCCCTTAAAGCCACGCTTGGTAAGCTTTTCGAATAGAAGGAATGCCGTTTCGCGATCACGGCGCACACCGCGGCCAGAATGAAGCAAGTTCGCATAGTTAAAGACACCCGTGCCGTCACCAAGGAGAGCTGCGCGCTGATACCACTTTGCAGCCTCTTTATATTCTGGCTTACCTGTGCGCTGACCAAATTCGTAGATGTTGCCAATATTAATCATGGCAGTAGTGTTGCCGAGGGCGGCCGCTTTTTCTAGGATAGAGAGCGCCATAGAAGTAGTCTCGGTAGAAGTACTGAGCTTTGCCAAGAGATAGCCAAAATTATTCGCGCCTTTTGCACTTCCTGCCTCGTAAGCACGGCGATAAAGCGCTAGAGCTTTCGCATTATCTTTTTCGTAAAGGATGCCGTTTTCAAGATTAAAACCAAGCGAACAAAGTTCCTCGACATCTTCGGGATTTAAGCCGTCGGTTTTGAGTCGCAATACTATCTCGTCATCCTTCATCATTCTTACCATTATATCATCAGGGCTAATCTGGCGCAGCGCTTCGCGATGAGTAGCAGCTCGCTTGCGGCTACCCCTTATAGCGTGCTAAAATTTAAGTAGTAAGGAGATCTTGTGGAGAAAATCTTAGAACTAGTTAATTTTTCAGCCTCTGCAGACAAGCACGAGATTATTTCCGATATTTCTTTTTCTATCAACAAGGGCGAGACCGTCGCCCTGCTCGGCCCAAATGGCGCCGGTAAGTCTACTATTGCGGCCGCAATTTCTGGCAACCCAAATTACAAGACCAAGGGTCAGATTATTTATGACGGAAAGGATATTAGCAAGCTATCCGCCGACAAGCGTGCGAAGCTTGGGATTTTTTGTTCCATGCAAAACCCTACCGAGATTCCAGGTATTTCTACCGTCGAGATGCTAAGAATTGCGCTCGAAGCCAGAGGTCAGAAGCTTGCCCTCCCGGCCGTTAAAGTTCTAATTTCTGAAGCCTGCGAGAAGTTAAAACTCTCTCCATTTTTTGCTAAGCGCGAGCTAAACGTCGGCCTAAGTGGCGGCGAGAAGAAATACAACGAGATGCTGCAGCTTCTGATTTTGAAGCCAGATTTTATCATCTTGGACGAGCTTGATTCTGGTCTTGATGTCGACGCTTCCGACACGATTTCCCGTGAGCTCGCCAACTACCAAAAGGAGAGTGGCGCGACAATTCTCGTTATTACGCATAATTTCCGTATTCTAGACAAGCTAAAGGTCAACAAGACAATTATTTTGAACCACGGCAGGCTAGCCGAGATTGGCGACAAGAAGTTGCTCCAGAAGATCCAGGAGAAAGGTTTTTGTAATTATGAAAACTAGCCGCGGACTTAGCAAGGAACTTGTTCTAGAGATCTCTAAACAAAAGAAAGAGCCAAAGTGGGTGCTAGATTTGCGCCTAAAGGGTTTGGAGCTTTGGGATAAGCTAGAGATGCCAAGCTGGGCACCAAAAACCACCGCCGAGCCTGGAGACAAGCCAGAAGAATGGCTAGATTTAGAAAATATCGATACCTATGTAAAGCCCCAGTTCGAGATGGCAGATTCTTGGGATAAAGTTCCAGATGATATTCGCGAGACTTTCGAAAAGCTCGGTATTCCTCAGGCCGAAAGAGACGGTTTGGCTGGCGTTGGCGCGCAGTACGATTCCGAGACTATCTACCACAGACTAAAAGCCGAGGCCGAGAAGCAAGGCGTAATCTATCTACCTATCGAGGAGGCGTTAAGGAGCAAGAAATACGCGAAGCTCGTACGCGAGCATTTCATGAAGCTAATCCCACCAGAGGATCATAAATATGCGGCGCTTCATGCGGCTATCTGGAGCGGCGGCTCGTTTATCTATGTTCCGAAGAATACTAGTGTCGAAATTCCGCTCCAATCTTATTACCGTCTCAATGCCCCTGGCGCAGGCCAGTTCGAGCACACTCTAATTATCTTGGACGAAGGTGCGAATTTGCATTTTATTGAGGGCTGCTCTGCTCCAAAATACAATATCGCCAATTTGCATGCCGGTAGCGTAGAGCTTTTTGTTGGCAAGAATGCTCACCTAAAGTTCTCGACTGTCGAATCATGGTCAAAGAATATGTTTAATCTCAATACCAAGCGCGCGATTGTCGAAGAAGGCGGTCTGATTGAATGGGTTACGGGTAGCTTTGGCTCGAAAGTTTCCATGCTCTACCCAATGACAATTTTAAATGGTGCGAACGCGCGCGAAGAGTTTACTGGCATTTCTTTTGCTGGCAAAGGTCAGGTTCTAGATACGGGCGCGAAGGTGATTCTAAATGCACCAAACACTTCAGCGGTAATCAATGCAAAGAGTATTTCTAAAGACGGCGGCAACTCGATTACAAGGACATTAATCAAGATTACCGAGAAAGCCGAAGGCGCAAAGGCCTATTCTTCTTGTAAATCCTTGATCGTAGACAAAGAATCGAAGGCGGACGCGATTCCAATCTTGAAGGTCGCCAACAAAGATTCCGAGGCAGCCCACGAAGCTTCCGTCGGCAAGATTTCCGAAGAAGCAGTTTTCTATCTGAAATCTCGTGGCATTTCCGACGAGGAGGCTCGCTCGATGATTGTGCGTGGTTTCGTATCCGAAGTTTCTAAAGAGTTGCCGGTAGAGTACGCGATGGAGATGAACGAGTTGATTAAGCTCGAGATGGAGGGTCTAGCCTAATGTTCCGCGAAGATTTCCCAATTCTTAGCGGCCAAGATTTCGCTTATCTAGACAGCGCTGCAACCATACAAAAACCGCAGGTCGTTATTGACACGGTGTCAGATTTTTACAAAACTTCAAACGCCAATCCACGTCGCGGCCTCTACGATCTATCTGTTAAGTCCACCGAGATTTTAGAGGACGCCAGAAAAACCGTCGCGAATTTTATTGGCGCAAAACCAGAACAGATTATCTTTACAAAGAATGCGACCGAAAGCCTAAACCTAGCAGCTTGGCTGTTAAAGCAGCGCCATCCAGATGCGAAAGTTTCTGCGCCGCTAGATTTGCATCATAGCGCTTTGCTTCCTTTTGCGAATCTTTTTGGCCTGGACCAGAATGGCGAGATTTCGCTTAGGAGCGGCATGTCTAACGTTACGGGCGAAATGCCAGATTATGACTTTGCAACAGTTATTGATTCTGCACAAGAGGTTGTTCATAGAAGAATCGACGTTTCGAAGCGCTCTTGCGATTTCCTAGCCTTCTCTGGTCATAAGCTTGGCGCAGAGTTTGGTATTGGCGTGCTATATATCCGCGAACCAGAAAAATACGAGCCAGCGTTTTTTGGCGGCGAGATGGTCGATGCAGTAGAGCTAAATAACAACAAAATTACGAATTATTATTCCGAAGCTCCAGCAAAGTTTGAGGCTGGCACTGTTAATGTCGCGGGAGCGCTAAGCCTGAAAGTCGCGATTGAATATTTGCTCAGTCATGATTTTAATAAGCTCTCAGAGCATACAACGAAATTATCCAATTACGCCGAAGAGCTTCTCGAGAAGATTCCAGAGGTCAAGATTTATTCCGCAAAGAACGGAATCGTTAGCTTCAATATCGAAGGAGTTCATCCGCACGATGCAGCACAAGTTCTTGCCTCGCACAACATTATGCTCCGCGCTGGCTACCACTGCGCTCAACCATTCCTAGACAACAACGGATGGGGTCCAGTTCTTCGCGCTAGCTTCTGTTTCTATAACACCGAGGAAGAAGTAGAGCAACTCGCCGCAACAGCCAAAAATATCCGCAAAGAAATGGGGCTTTCATGATCTACGACGAAGTCTTGCTCGAACACAACATGCACCCCGAGCATAACGGCAAGCTATCTGGCGACGACGTAAAGAATTACAAACTTTTCAATGCTAGCTGCGGAGATAAGCTCGAGGTTTTCTTAAAAATAAAGGACGGCGAGATTATTGATGGCAGTTTTTCTGGAGTTGGTTGCGCCATCTCCAAAGCTTCTGCAGATTTGATGCTTGGCCAGATTATTGGTAAAAGTTTCGAAGAAGCCAAGATAATTACAGAAAAGTTCTTTGCCTGCTTTGATGCTGACGAAGCTAAAGACGCGCCGGAACTTGGCGAGGCGAATGCCCTACTAGAAGTTAGACGTATGCCCGCCCGCGCAAAATGCGTAAAGCTTGCCTGGAATATTTTCAAAGAGTGAAAAAGCTCCCCTTCCGGGGAGTTTTCAGTCATCGATACAGAAAGTTATGAACTGGTCGAGGAGTGCGAACTTGGGAGGCTCAATACCTCTCTTATTGCAGTCGTCCATGTAAGTTCTATAGAGGTAGCAAAGCACGTCGAGTGCAGTTTCACCGTCTTTCGTAACCAGATGACAGAGCCTCTCGGGCTCAATAGTAACGGACTTGCCGAGCGGAGTGGACATGTTCCACTTTTCCGCTTTCTGAGAGAAGACGTCAGTACTGATTCCGGAGCCGTAGATTTCGCAAGCATATTCGCTATACTGAATCAGTTCCTTCTTCGGGTCGTCCTGATCAGGATCAAAGTCTATGCCGCTTTGCAGGCCGAGCGAGAAGTAGTAGCTGGATTCCAGCTCAGATTTCTCATACTCAAACACCGGCTCGAGCAGGTCTTTGTTCTCGCGATATCGCTGAGATTCGACATACTCATACCAAACGCCAGCAAATCTCATAGCTTCCTTGGGGTCGCATTTTAGGCCACATTGCGCAGCGATAGGATTGTAGATCTGACACATTTTCCATTTGAGCCATACGTCCCAATTATGTAGGACACCCTCGATTCCCCAAGAGAAATAGATTGCCTCTTGCTCATCGAGATTCTTGGAGTTGCGACCGATGGTAGACTTTAAGCCCTGAGATTCGATAGAGCGACCATGATTCATCAAAGAATAATGAAACTTTATGTCGTTCATATCATCACATATATCAAGCTCTAGCTTACGGATTCGGTCGTGTCTCAGAAGGTTGGAATTTCTAGGCTCCCAACTAGCCTTAGCTTTTAATACATAATGATCAACTTGATCAGCTCTGAATGGGGTTACTAACATAGTAAAAACACCTCTTTCTGCAGGATGATGGTAATGTGCGGATAATATGTATATTATAGCACAAAATACCGCTTATGTCAATCTGTACCCCCTGTTATTTATCGCCCAAGATAGTCGCGCACTTTCTCAAAACAAGCGATTTGATCCTGATTTAATTCCCCATTTTCTACCATATGTTTCAATTCTTCCATAGAAAACCACCTAACCTCGGTAAGCTCTTCTTTTTGAACCAAAATATCGTCTATACTTATATCTCTATTTACGAGATACATCTTATAGCAATCTTTACCATCACAGCCCGAGTCAAATTCTGTAAATTCTTCTGCCGAAAAATCTAAGCCCAACTCTTCTTTTACTTCTGTAATCATTCCTTCAATAGGTGTTTCTCCGGATTTTGGATGTCCTCCAGTAACTCCCCAATCACCGCCTTTAGACTCAACTCTTTTCTGCATTAGAAACTCTCCTTTTGAGTTTCTAATCACGGCCATAACAACCATAGGATAACAATCATCTGGAATAGCTTCGCCTTTGCGATAAGTCCTACCTGTTAAATTTGAGTTTTTATCATATAAATCCCTTAATTCCATCTGATAATTATTCCTGTTTTTTGTATTTAAAACTCGAATGGTACACCCGACACGATTCGAACGTGCGACACCTGGTACCGGAAACCAGTGCTCTAATCCACTGAGCTACGGGTGCATCTATGGCTATTATATAACGCCGTTTTCGTCTTACTTAAAACCATAAATAGTATAATTATCTTAATGATTTTTATGAACCCAGCGTTATTTCTATATAGCCACGAATTACAACTTCTACTATTACCATCAGTTATCATTTTTCTGTTTGGCCTATACAAATTAATAATCGCAATCTACCTACAGACCTGCAAAGTCTGCCGTGGCAAAATCGTAAACGTTACCCCAATCAAGACCGATGGCTTCCGCAAGGGTGGCTTTATTGCCTACGCCAATGTTTCTGTCGAAGGACAAGACTATACCGAAATCGAAGTAAAAGATTTGTCTGGCAAGAAAAACGTCCCTTGCCCGAACTTAAAAGAAGAAACCAAACTTCGCTACAAATTCGACGGTTCCGGTCGACCAAAGCTATACCAAAACAACGCAAACAGAATCATGCCTATAGCTTCAAGTTGCTTGATTATTGGGATAATTCTTTTCATAGTTATTAGCTATGTCTGGTCTACGCTCAGAGCACTAGGCTAGCCCTCCCCTAAACAAGTGGCGCTTTCATGGTATAATATGTCCATGAAAATACGAGAGAATGTGCCAATTTCCAGATTAACAACTATGCGCCTAGGTGGCCCCGCCCGCTTCGTGATCGAGATTCGCGAAGAGTCTGACATCCCAGAGGCCTACGCTTTCGCAAAAGAGCGCGATCTTCCAGTTTATGTCCTTGGCGAAGGTAGCAACATCGTTGGTCGCGATGGCGGTTTTGACGGCGTTATTCTCGTAAACAAACTTCTTGGCATGGGCGAAGTCGCCCCAGAAAAAGACAACAAGATTCAGCTCTGGTCCGCCAGTGGCGAAATCCTCGACGATTTCGTTCGCTACAGCACCAAGTATGGCTGGTCTGGCATTGAATGCCTTAGCGCTGTTCCTGGCACAGTTGGCGCTGCTCCAGTCCAAAACGTTGGCGCATACGGCCAAGATATCGCACAGACTCTCGTCAACGTCGACGCTTATGATACCAAGACCGAGAAGTTCGTCACTCTTGACGCAAAGAAACTAGACCTTGGCTACCGTCACAGCATCTTCAACTCTGGTGACGAGATTGGCCGTTACTTTATTACAAAGATTACCGTCGCACTAGAAAAGAAAGAGCTCAAGCCACCTTTCTACAATTCCCTACAGAAATATCTCGACGATAACAATATCGACGAATACACTCCAGAAAACATCCGCAAGGCAGTCCATGCTGTCCGCACCAAGCTTCCAAATCCAGAATTTATCGCAAGCAGCGGCAGCTTCTTCAAAAACGTCTACCTTGACCCAGAAGAATCCATCAAGGCCGAGAAGAAAGGTATTCCAGTCTGGGATGGCGGCAAAGTTCCTTCTGGTTGGCTTCTAGAAAACGCCGGCCTCAAGGGCAAACTTATCCATGGCATGCGCGTTTGGGAGACAGCTTCCCTCGTCCTCGTAAACGAGAGCGCAAAGAATTACAGCGATCTTGACGCCGCTCGCAAAGAGATCATCAAGACCGTCGAAGACAAGTTCGGCTACACTCTAGAACAAGAGCCGATGGAATTAGGAGACGAATGAGCAAAATACTAAACGGAACCGAGCTCGCAGATTTTATCAAGGAACGCCAAGCCGCCCAGGTACGAAGCTTACGTGGGCGCAAGCTTTTTCCGAAGCTTAGCATCATCTACGACAACGACAGCCCAGTCATCGCAAAATACATGACTCTTAAAGAGCAGTATGGTGGCGACATTAATATCGACGTAGAAATCACGAAGATCAACAAAGACAACGCCGAGCAAGAGATGACACGCGTCGCAAACGACCCAAATATCCATGGCGTCATTGTCCAGCTTCCACTCAAAGAAGTAGATAACTCTATCCTTGAGATGATTCCTCTAGAAAAGGACGTCGACGGCCTTCGCGAGCAATCTGATACAGCTACTGCAATGGCAATTCACTGGTTGCTTACAAGCTACGGCGTAGAGCTTCAAAAGAGCAAGCTCGCCATCGTTGGCCAAGGCAAGCTTGTCGGCCGACCACTTACAAAAATGTGGCGCGAAAGTAACTACGACATTACGACTTTCGATAAAGGCGACGACCTAAATGAATTAATCAATTACGATGTCGTTGTAACTGCTACGGGCGTTCCAGGACTAATCAAATCTTCCATGCTAAAGCAGGGCGCAACCGTAGTTGATGCTGGCACAGCAAGCGAAGGCGGCGTTATCAAGGGTGACCTTGACGAAGAAGTCCGCGAAAGAAAAGACCTAACCCTCACGCCAAAAGTTGGCGGCGTCGGTCCACTCACGATTGCAATGCTCTTCGAAAGAGTTTTACAAGCTACCGAAAAATCCAAAGCTTAATCAAAAAACAGACTCGCCCAAGTCTGTTTTTTGTTTCCTAATGCCCGATAACTTGCTGCAATGGCTTGAAGGTATCCGCGTCGGATTCGCCAGCACGCTGAGTACCACGATTATCGTAAGCTGCGCGAATAATAGCCTGATCATCCGCAGAAGCGCGTCTGTAGTAATTCGCGAGATTCTCTACTTCGCCGCCAGCATAGCCTGCCAACGCGCCACCGCTAAAGCCTTCGCTATGGATAACCCTGCTCATGACACCGTCTTGATAGGCCTGATAGCGTGCTGCTTGAGCTCGCTCTTCTGCTGTTCCGTTAGCGTTACCCCTATCTGTTTCAACGTGCGTACCAGCAATCATATCTTGATACTTAATATAGTCCGATGGACTCTTTGCGAGCATACTGTTTCCAGAGCGCTTGAGACGCGCACGTGCAACTGCAGCTTGAGTCTCCTGGGTAGCTCCGCTCTGATTCAAGAACCTCATAATCGTTTCGTCGACTGGAGCCTTTTTGTTACCATGCGTCCTACTCGACGCAGCGCTACGCGCAATCGCTTCGATGGTAGCGCGACCCTGAGCAGAGTTAACGTCTGTTACACGCGTGTTTAGAGCGTTCATAATTTCGTCGCCATTGCTCAAATCGATACCCTCATCCTCAAGCGCCTGCATTTCGTCTTTAACATTCTGCTCAAACATTGCCTGTTCTGGATGATCGGCCATATATTGAGCATCGCGACGTTCTGCTCTATCCTTCGAGGCGGCTTCCTCGGCAGCCATTCTCCTAGACGAACTACGCGCTCTAGTTAGACGACCAAAGGCAGTTGCGTTACCCTGTCTATCAACACCAGCATTCCAACGATTCGCCCTCGCCTCGGCACCATGTTGCATTCTCTTCGCAAAGTCAGAACCCTTGAAACCGCCAGTCATACGATTAGTTAGTCTTC
>JAUMYE010000035.1 GCA_030528815.1 Candidatus Saccharimonadota bacterium
CAGCACTATTGAATCTTTTAATTCCGTATAGCTAACTGGTGACCCATCATAACAAGTGCAAATCAATTTCTTGAGTCCGAGATAATTAAAATTCATAGCAAAGTACTTAAAGAAATTACTCTCGAATGGATCGTCGCAATTACAAAAGACTACTTTATCCTTAAAGTGCTGCCTGTAATTGCGCATCTCTTTTTCAATAACGCTAAGCTGCGTATAAAACTCATCTACTTTAGCCCGGTTAGCCCTGTGTAGAATCGCGTTGGTATTACCCGTGGCGCCTCCTTCCCTAGCGCCACAAAACTATGAAAAAGAAATAAGACACCACGCGGGTGTCTTAGCTAAAAATATTCCATAGACCGGTTACATCATGAATCCGGGAGCAAAACACCGCATGATGTCTTAAATCAATTTCTGCACTTAAGCTGAATACAGCCTAACCGGAGCGATGAATATACTCCCGGGTTTACGGGTTGTATTCAAAAACTCCGCTACAAAATAAGTGCAGAATTGTAGCCTAAGTGCAAATTATTAAATTGATTTAAGACAATTTAATTATAACACCTAAGCTTCAGTTACAAATAAAAAACGGCCACTTCTGACCTCGAAAAATCGCAGCCCCTAAGTTGCCGGCTGGAACCTACAATTTCCGCGTATTAGGCAAAAACTATAAGACCGACTCCTGTAGGAGCTGCGATTCAAAGTTTTTGCGAAACACGAAAAACGCGTTCTCTAAAACGCGGTTAAGAAAATTCAAATTGTAGATTCCTCTTATATTATACCACTTATTCCCTAGGCGCCGTCTTTTGTTTCCCTTTTAATATTGCTATAATGATTACAAATCATTAGCTGGGACCCGTACGCGTTGACCGCTACGCATAGCTCCTCGGATGACTATGTAGGCTAGTGTAGTAGCTCTCCGAAAGGGGAGTTTCTTTAATTTGCAATCATTTCCAGCCATTGATATAATAAAAACAGTTAGTCACTAGTTCAGACCCGTACGCGTTGACCGCTACGCCCGGCTTCCTAGAATGACCGAGTGGACTAGTGTGGTAGCTCCCTGAAAGGGGAGCTTCCTTAATGTCTTTTTTCTGAGGCTATGCCTGCAAGATAATCTGCAATTTGGATCACTTCATTATTCTTCGAGCTTGTTTGTGTAATCCTAGCAGCCACCCTATGAGTCTTAAATGCCTTCTTTAGAACCGCCTGTAGCCTAGGATTCTCGTCGATATAAAAACGATACTTTATATTTGCCGATAGCGAACACGCAATCATATCAGCTAGCTCCTCATAGCCATCTTTAGCCATATCTTTACTTGCCTCAAAGACATCAAACTCCTTCACTTCTCTCCTCACAAACCTCACAAACTTATCCTTCTTAGTCTTTGCATTGCGGCTATAGTGAAACTCAAAATCTTGTGGGATGTTATTTCGCAGCTTAAATTTCCGAATCTTTTCTATCATCTCATTCACTTCATCGAGCGAGCCAAACATTGCCATAGCGACAATGAACGGACGCTTGTCCTTGCGGCTCGCAGTTCCCGATTCGTCGATATAGCAATAGATCATTCCGCCACATTATTAGACATCTGCACATTCGCCAAGCATAATTGCATTATTTTTGCATCTCGTCTCGCAAAGCCCCAAATAGGTATGGTATAATATATACATCTTTGAGGCGGCCGGCCCATAAAAGCACCGCCATTTACAAGGATTTATTCTAGGGGTGTAGCTCAGTTGGTAGAGCACTGGTCTCCAAAACCAGGTGTCGCGAGTTCGAGTCTTGCCGCCCCTGCCATTTCTAGAATAGCCCGCGAAGGGCATTTTTTATTGCCACAAAAATCCCCACCCCCTTGCCTACATTGACAGTTCAAGCCGTTTATGCTATAATATAGGAGCCTACCTTTATGCTCTCAGCAGCATAAGATGGAGTACATGTGAGGTGATATATAATGAAAAACACTCTTGAGATTTACAAACAGGTCCTGGACTTCTACAAGGCTCTAATCGAGCTTCGCAAAATCCTCCCCGCAACCTATTTCGGCGACAACGATGTTCCCAAGGGGTCAGTACCCGACTGGGACGAAGCTCCCAACACATCCAATACCCTTAAAGGTATTTCTCTCAGCGAACTCTGCGAGCAGTTCTGGCTCGATGACCCCGAAGGTTCCTTCTGGACTCTCGAATCTGGCTTCAAGCGCATCACTTCTCTCTGCGATTACAGAAAAGAGAAAGTAACATCCACTAGAGGCGTGAAGAGCACTGCAGCTAAGTTCCGCAAGGTCTACAAGGCTTGCAGAAGCTTCAATCCCGACCCTATCATCGGAAAAGCCCTCTACAATGAGTTCCCGAACAGAGAACATCACATCTGCCTTGGCTGCAGAGAAGACATCGATAAGGTTATCGACGTAGTAAAACTCGCCATGGGAAAAGCCCTGCTTGACCTATTCAATGATCCCGCAAACAGTCTCGAGTACGCAAAGCTTATTAGCGTACTGGAGTCTTGCCCCGATTCTGCTGGCATCGAGTTCGCAAGAGCTCATTCGGAAGTTCTGGGCGCGCAGGTTTAATCACTTCATTTTATCTATCTGCCTCGGCCAACACGGTCGAGGCTTTTTCTTGCTTTGCTTACCCCTGTTATTTATTGACATTTTATGGCGCTTATGCTATAATATAATAGCCTATCATTATACATAGCATAAGGTGGAGTACAAGAAAAACGAGGTGTTTGTAATGTACGGCTACGAACTCGAAACCTACAAGCAGACAAAGAAACTGATGGACGCACTGACACGACTCTTGGTGCTATCGCATAAGGCTTGTTTTCCAGAAAAGATTTTGATCAACTAGACAACTTCGCGCTTCGAGGCAGACCTGTATCCCCTGAAAGAGCTCAAGCACAATGTAAGTCACTTTGCTTACTGTCTTGGCGAACAATACTTCAGAGCTAGCAGTACACAAGACTACGAGCTCGGGTTAATCAGCAACGCAGCAGCGAGCGTCGCAGAAGCTTGCGACAAAATCGAGTGGAGATACACGATTAATCTCGATGAGCTGCTCCGTACAGAATTCGCGCAACTCGCAGAGTATTCTTACATCTACTTGCCTGCCAAAGCCACAATCATCCGACTCATGAATGTTCTTGAGTTGGAAATGACTGCAGCATCGGCGGCTCGCAAGGAAGAATGAGATCGTCACACGTTACAATCCTCTACCCCGACCCAAAAAAGGTCGGGGATTTTTCTTAGCCTAGCCTCTTAGCTCCACATTGCTCTTGTGTTTTCTTTACTTTTAGGTTATACTATACGCACCAGTTCACCGAGTCCGCTCGGTGTTTTGCGTTCATTACATTATCAAAAGGAGGTCCTGAAGTATGGACAACATCATCAACAAGGAAGAAATCCGTGTAATTGAGGTGCTGCACGACCTTGTTAGCGCCTTACCTGTAGGTGTAGCAAGTGCGTACCATGCCCTTCACGACAGACTCGAAATGGTTACTCTTCGCCTCTGCGACGAGAATAACCCCACATACATGGACATGCTCATCGATACTCGCAAGATTATCAGTGAGAAGCTCAATCCTGATTATAAGAAAGGTCTCCTCGACTACCGCCTCGACCAGGAGTCTGATTATCTCAGACAGAGAGGCGAAGTTGCATATAGACTTCTTTCCGGCATCGAACCCTCTCTTCTGAACGATGAAAATAAGGTACTCAACGAGGAACTCAAGTGGATTATCCCCTCTCTCGATGAGTGCCCCGAGGACGTAAACGACCCTCGTCGCATTAGCAGATTTATCCCCGAGATTAGGGCTGCACACGAGATCAAGAATAGCCTCAATGGTACTAACAGCGAGACTGAGCTCAGATATCTGCAGGTTCAGGCGCTTCTGATTAGCCGCCTGGCAGGTCACGTGCCCGCAAGCATTATCTACGTTTACTGGCAGCAGCTCGAGCCCAAGTCCACAGAAAACATGGCTTACTATAACGAAATCATGGACAACATCATTGCCCTCCCTTGCGAAGAGTGGAGTCACGACGAATACGCAAGAGGCGTCCTGGAATTCCTTCAGGCACTCAGCGAAAACGCCCTCTCTTCCGCAATCGACGTTAACGTAAGAATCATGTCAGCTCCGACAACCAGCTTCATTATCGACTCTTGCAGAACCATTTCCAGAGAACTTCACGGAATGGAAAATCGTGCTAGATACGAAGGTCTGATTAATCTTGCCGACAAGGTAGTTACAGACCTCAGAGATTATAAGCCCAAGAGCTGCAAGCACTACGATATTCCCGCCAGTGAGCTCTGCGCTTACAGCGAGGATTTCAAGGCCAACAAGCGCAAGCCTCTGTTCCCGATGTTCGCAGCCGCTGTCGCCGCAATCGCAACCTCCTAACCAAAATACCCTCGGTCATTTTCGACCGGGGGTTTCTTTTTGCCTAAAACATATATAATGAATATATGTCCAGTTTTCCGAGCCTTCATCTCAAGAATCTGATTTCCAACCTAAGCGACAATGGCCTTACCGAAGGACAGGAACAAGCCCTCGACGCAATGCTGATGGGCGAGAATGTTTTCCTGACAGGCGATGCGGGAACTGGTAAATCTTATGTGCTAAGCGAGTTTTTGAAGAAGATGCGCCGCAAGAAGCATATTATTGCTTGCGCACCGACTGGGATTGCCGCGCTCCGACTTCAAAACGGCTGCACGATTCACCGCGCTTTTCGCCTGCCCTTCTTACAGGCTTACGATTTTCGCAAGCACAAACATCCAAACGAAGAAATCCTGAACGCCGACGTCATTATTATTGACGAGATTTCGATGTGTCGCGTTGATCTTTTTGATTATATTTCCGAGATTATTTTTGAGGCCGAGAAACAAACCCAGCACAAGAAGCAAGTAATTGTGGTTGGGGATTTCTTTCAGCTGCCGCCAGTTTTACGCCGCGAAGAACGCGAGGTTCTAAGTTACAAATACCCAGAGATTCAGGCTGGTTTTTGCTTTTCTGGCAAGAACTGGGAACGCTTCCATTTTAAGCCATTTGTTTTAACCGAGATTGTGCGCCAAGAAGAAGACGAATACGTCGAGATGCTCGAGAAGGCACGTCGTGGTGACGGTAGTTGCTTGCCATATTTCAACCAGAGAGTAAGCGAAGAGTTTGACGACGGCGCGATTTGCCTCGTTCCGACCAATGCCAAGGCTAGCGCCATTAACAGCAAAAAGCTTAATGCCCTAGTTGGCGAGCCGAAGATTTTTCATGCCGTCGTTAAGGGCTCAATCACTGCGAGCGATAAGGCCGCCGAAGACAGCCTGATCCTAAAACCTGGCGCACGCGTGATTGCGCTCTGCAATAACCTAGAATACAAGAATGGCCAGCTTGGTACCGTTCGCGAGATTGGCGAAGATGCCGTAAAGGTGGCTTGGGATAATGGCCACAAATCTATTGTCGAGGCCTATGACTGGAACATTATGCGCCCAGAATGGGATGGCGAAGTGATTAAACACGAAATTGTAGGCACTTTTAGACAGCTGCCTTTGCGTCTTGCCTATGCGATTACGATTCACAAAAGCCAAGGCCAGACTTATTCTCGCACCGTTGTCGATCCGGCCTGTTTCGATATTGGCCAATTATACGTTGCATTATCTCGCTGCGAGAGCATCGAAGGGCTTAGTCTCATGCGCGCGGCCTATCCAAGAGCACTCAAAAGTTCGTCCGAAGTGCTGGATTTTTATAGCAAAATCACGGGCGAGCCGTATTATATCGAAGAATATGGTGATTTTTAGCCGTTTTTAGCTATTTTTATGCTAAAATGCTTGACATTTGTACAAAATTAATGTATTATATATCCAATTGCCATGACATTGAACTTTATGATCCGCTCCTGTTTTGGAGATAGTTCATACCGTGGTAAGCGCGTGCAATCGGGGCCAAGACCTCCGAAGTAGTAATATATATGCGTGGTGTGCCGCTCTCACACCACAAAAATTTAAGTTGTGTGTCCCTGTTTTGCAGGCATGATCGAAAAAATTGGAATATTTCCAATAAACCTCTGACAGAAACCACAACTC
The DNA here is from genome assembly GCA_030528815.1 of Candidatus Saccharimonadota bacterium. Taxonomy (GTDB): domain Bacteria; phylum Patescibacteriota; class Saccharimonadia; order Saccharimonadales; family Saccharimonadaceae; genus UBA2834. The sequence continues at coordinate 6,067 of JAUMYE010000035.1, forward strand.
GTACCTCCGAGGCCCAGCGCACGCCGCACCTCACCCAAACCCCCGTCTTCATGACGGGGGTATTTTAATGCCTCGTGAGAAGATGATATAATATGGTCTTAAGTACTCATTTTTGAAGGGATAATTTTTACTTTAATGCTAAAACTATTCAGATATTACAAACCAAAAGATTGGCTACTTTTTGTCGCGGTAGCACTCTTGATTTTCGCCTCGGTATGGATCGAGCTTTTGATGCCAGACTATATGGCAAACATCACCAAACTCGTTCAGACGGAAGACAGCCAAATGTCCGATATCCTATGGAATGGCGGCATGATGCTAGCCTGCGCGGCAGGAAGCCTTATCTTGGCAGTCGTCGTAAGTTATATCCTTTCAAAGCTCGCTGCAACCTTCTCGCTTGTCGTTCGCAAGGCGCTTTTCGATAAGGTCGAAGAACTAGACTTGGATCAGGCCAACAAGTTCTCTACTAGCAGCCTTATTACTCGCACCACGAACGATATTACCCAGCTCCAGATGGTTATTGGCATGGGCACCATGATGTTACTTCGCGCGCCTATCACCGTTACGGTCGCAATTACAAAGATTGTTGGCAAGAGCTGGCAATGGAGCACGACTACCGCGATTGCCGTCGTAATACTTCTTTCCTTCATCGCGACATCCATTACGATTGTTTTGCCACGCTTCAAGAAAATGCAAAAGTTTACCGACCGCCTCAATGGCGTTACGCGCGAGAACCTTACTGGCATTCGCGTCGTCCATGCTTTTAATGCCGAGAGTTACCAAGAGCAGAAATTCACTCAGGCCAACAGTGATTTGACTGAGACTCAGCTCTTCACGCAGCGCGTTATGTCCCTTCTATCTCCAATGATGTATCTAATTATGGAAGGCGTCTCGCTTGCAATTTATTTCATTGGCGCATTTCTAGTCGATGGAGCTACGACAGACAAGCTGGATATCTTTAGCGATATGATTGTCTTCTCTACTTATGCGATGCAGATTATTATCTCTTTCTTGGTCCTATCTGGTATTTTTATTATCTTGCCGCGCGCCCAGGTTTCCGCAAAGCGTATTAACGAGGTTCTTGATACCGAGATTACAATCAAGAACGGAACTATTAAGGAGCCAGAGACTGGCCTTGTTGGCACAATCGAATTCAAGAACGTTAGCTTCAAATATCCAGATTCGCAGGATTATATGCTAAAGAATATCTCCTTCAAGGCCAAGCAAGGCGAAACGGTCGCAATCGTTGGTTCGACTGGTTCAGGCAAGACCACTCTTGTTAACCTGATTGAGCGTTTTTATGACGCTACCGACGGCGAGGTTATTGTGGATGGCGTAAATGTTAAGGATTACAAACAATCCGCGCTTCGTAACCGCATTGGCTACGTTCCGCAAAAGGCCGTTATGTTTGATGCAAGCGTTTTAGAAAACGTTTCCTACGGCGATAATGGTCGCGAAAAGGCCGACGAGAAAACCGTAAAGAAGGCGCTCGAAGTAGCTCAGGGTAAAGATTTCGTCGAAAAGATGGCAAAGAAATACAAATCCCATATCGCTCAGGGCGGCACCAACGTCTCTGGAGGCCAAAGACAGCGCCTCGCTATCGCACGCGCTATTGCTCGCGATCCAGAAATCTATATCTTTGACGATTCTTTCTCTGCACTAGATTTCAAGACAGACGCAAAGCTTCGCCAAGCCCTAAAAGAATATACTAAAGATTCGACCAGCCTGATTGTTGCACAGCGCATCGGTACCATCATGCACGCAGATCAGATTCTCGTACTCGACGATGGCAAATGCGTCGGCAAAGGCACACACAAAGAGCTCATGAAGAATTGTCCAGTTTATAAACAGATTGCGCTCTCTCAGTTAACTAAGCAGGAATTGGAGGCATAGATGGGACCAGGTCCACGAGGCATGCATGGCGGCAAGCCAGAAAAAAGCAAGAATTTCTCCGCCACGCTAAAGAGGCTCTTTAAAGAGCTAGGCAATCTTCGTATTATTGTTTTCCTTGGCGTTTTCTTTGCAGTTGGCGGCTCGGTCCTGATGATTTTTGCGCCAAACATTGTAAAGGATCTTACGAACGAAATCGCAAAGGGCCTCACGCCTTTAGGAATTGATTTTGGCGCCGTAAAGGCGATTGCGCTTGGCCTTGGCATTATGTATGTCAGTGGCGCGTTATTACAGCTTGCCGAGGCATGGCTTATGGCAAATGCTTCCAACCGCTTCGCTCAGAGACTTCGCCAGCGCATTTCCAAGAAGATTAATATCTTACCGCTCAGCTATTTTGATAAGCACCAGACAGGCGATACTTTGTCTCGTGTCACGAACGATGTCGACATGATTGCGCAGAGTTTGAATCAATCGCTTTCTACTTTGATCAGCGAATCGATTTTGCTTGTTGGTGCAGCTGCCGCCATGATTATTACGAATATCCAGATGGCAGGCGTCGCAATTGTCGCAAGTATTATTGGTTTTATGTTCATGGGCGCGATTCTAAAGAAATCTCAGAAGTATTTCGAGATGCGCCAGGTAGAGCTTGGCAAACTAAACTCGCATATCGAGCAGATTTATTCTGGCCTTATCGTCGTAAAAGCTTATAACGGCAAGAACGATATCGATGTCTTGTTTGATAAATACAACAAGAGCGTTTATGTCGCCAACCAAAAGAGTCGCTTCCTTGGCGGCCTTATGCATCCAATCATGAACTTTGTTGGTAACCTCGGCTATGTTGCGGTTTGTATCACGGGCGCTATCTTGGCGCAGCAGAACGTTATTGGCATTGGCACGATCGTAGCCTTTATTACCTACGTCCGCCTCTTTACTTCCCCGCTTTCAAACATTGCGCAGTCGTTTACAAGTTTACAATCTGCTGCCGCTGCGAGTGAACGTGTCTTTGAATTCTTGGATGCCAAAGAAATGGTCACAGACAAGGTCTTCAAAGAAAGACTCGCCGGGGATTCCGTCAAAGGTACAGTCGAGTTTAAGAACGTTAAGTTTAGCTACGACAAAAAGAAGCCAATCATTAAGAACTTCTCTGCTATCGCAAAACCTGGGCAGAAGATTGCTATTGTTGGTCCAACTGGTGCCGGCAAAACAACACTCGTGAATTTGCTTATGAAGTTCTACGATATCGATGATGGTGATATTTTAATTGATGGTCATTCGATCAAAGAGATTCCACGCCATGATATCCACTCGTTATTTACAATGGTTCTTCAGGACACTTGGATGTTTGAGGGGACCCTACGCGACAATATCGCTTACAACCGCAAGAATGTTTCGGACAAGACTATTATGGAGA
>JAUMYE010000036.1 GCA_030528815.1 Candidatus Saccharimonadota bacterium
AGCTGGCTTTGCATATTATCACGAGAAGCCTATTTATACATATAATCCTCTGCCGAATCAGAAATATATTCATGACGAGATTTATTCCTTTGGGGTTAAGGTTTTGAATGGGGATTTGACAAAGCTCAGCGTCGGCTCTTTCTAGAAAAGCTCTCTTTTTATGCTAAAATATAAGTTATATGGAAAATAATAATGCTTCAGCTACGCCAGTAGCACCAGTAACACCAACTAGCTCTACTCCTACGCAGTCGAGCGTTAACGCAACCGCACCAGTCTCCAAAAAAGACAACAAGAAAGCAATCATTATTGCATGTATTGTAATTGGTGTTTGTATTCTTGTTAGCGTTGTATTCACTTTAATTTCTAAAGCTAGCGCGCAGCGTCGCCTAGACGAAACTATTGAAATCTGTGAAGAGAATGGTCTTCTTTCTACCAAGTGTAAGGAAGCTCAGACAAAGAACAAAGTTACCTGCAAGATCACTGGTGAGTGCGAAGCAGAATACCACAGATTCCTAATCTTCTAATTAGTAAAGGATTTTAAAAAAGAGGTCGACGAGCGGCCTCTTTTTAGTCGTGATGATTATTCGGTAGCTACGAGATAGTTATTGCTTTTCAGCTGCTTCCTTTTTCTGGAATTAATCTTGCTGAGCAATTTCTCTTCGCGCTTCTTGAGCGTTCTGAGTTGTCCTTCAAGCTTCTCGAGCTGGATTTTCGCCAGGTTATGCTGACCCCAGTCTACGGGGTGGAGTTTCTGCTGCATACTGAGTCTTTCGTTCCTGAATTCCTCGTTCAATTCCTCGATCCTTTTCTTGAGATGCGCGACCGACGAAGCATTCGGATTCTCGGTCTGTAAGTACAGGCTCGAAATCTCGTTCCGAACTGCATTAATTTTGCCTTTTTGCTGCTTGGAAAATGCTTTAAAATTCTTGCAGAGCAAATCGTTTTGCTCTTTCATCCAGAGAGTCTCCGAGTGGAGCTCCTGGACTTCGCTCTTTGCCTGCTTTATTTGAGTCTGCAGGCCTTCGATGGCGTCGCGGATCAAATAGAGCTCCTCATAGAGGTCGGTCTGCGACTTCGTACATGTTTTTTCGAGCTTTTGCATATAATCACCTCGGTATAAGATTCTATCGTCAATAAGTGACGATCTATTTATATCTTAACATGAGCTAGTTTCTAAACAAAAAATGCATCCACTATTCTTTGTGGATGCTTTTTGTTTAGAAACTACGCGAACTTCCGCCTCCGCCGCTATGGCCGCCGCCACCATGACTACCGCCACTGCTGAAGCTGCTATGTCCTCCGCTACTATGTCCGCCATAGTATCGGCCACCACTACCGCTTCCTAATGTGATATCCATTGCGGATAAAATAACACTAATAATTAATGCGCCACCGAGCGGGATAAGGATAGCTGCGAGGGCTGGCAAAGCTAAGGCGCCATTGCATAAAATACCAAAAACGATAGCCCCAGCGCCGATAATTAGGCGAATAATCCTACTCTTCTTATTGTTTTTGCCTATTATAGCGAAAATCATAGTAAAGAAGAAGCCGGTTTCGAAGCCGTTGATAATATTGTCCATTTCTTCGCTCGAGCTGTTGTCTGGCATATTATCGTAATCGTAGATATTTGCGCCTTCGCTAATCTCGACTTCGTACTCTTTTTCATAGAGCGCCAAAATAACATCGAAGCCTTTCTTTAGGCCTGCTTCCCAGTTGCCATTCTTGTATTCTGAGATCATGTAGTTATCTTGAATACGACCAGAGCCAGCATCAGTAATAAAGCCTTCTGCGCCATAACCTACTTCGATACGGGATTGTCTGTCGCCGATAGACAAAAGAATTAACGTACCGTTATTTTTATCTGATGTGCCAATACCGTATTGCTCAAATACGCCGTGCGCGTAGGTTTCGATGGCTTCGCCGTCGAGGCTTTCGACTGTCATGACGACAATCTGAGCTCCAGTTGATGGAGCTAGTTTTTTGTTGCAGTCAATGATGTAGTTTTCGGTTTCTTCACTAATGACATTGGCAAGGTCGTTAACATAAAACTCTTTGCTTTGCTCTGGATAGCGGTCTCTTGCGAAAGAATCGCCGACAAGCAAAAAGCTTGCGCCAAAGATGGCGAGCAAGCTAATTGCGAATGTCTTGGATAAGGTTTTAAACATTTGTCCAAATTAGATTATTTAGAAAAATCTACGACTGGGACTTCCTTTGCAGAATCGTCTGCTTCGAAGTATGCAGCCTTTTCGAAGTTAAACATGCCAGCAATAATGTTGCTTGGGAAGGTCTGAATCTTTGTATTGTAGGTCTTTGCGACTTCGTTATAGTCGTGGCGAGCGGTTGCGATGCGGTTTTCCGTCCCAGATAGTTCGTCCTGAAGTGCAATGAAGTTTTCGGAGCTCTTTAGGTCTGGGTAGTTCTCTACGATAACCATTAGGGCGTTAAGGCCACTGGTAAGCTCGGCGTTGGCTGCGGACTTTTCTTCTAGGCTCTGGGCATTAACAAGATGTTCGCGAGCGGTTGTAATCTTTTCGATAACTTCGTCTTCGTGCTGAGTGAAACCTTTGACGGTGTTAACGAGGTTTGGGATTAAATCTGCTCTGCGCTGAAGCACGGTGTCAATGTCTGCGGCTTTGGAAGTTACGGCTTCTCTTGAAGTTGCGAGGCTGTTATATGTGCCGATAACGCTGGCGGCAAGAATACCAACGATGGCGACGATTGCTAGGATGACGATTAGAGCAACCGAGATTACGCCTTTTTTAGTTTTTTGAAAGAGTGCTTTCATTTTTTACTCCTTTAATTATTATTAACTAACAAAATTAAACAGCAGTATATCCGCCATCGACTGGTAGGATAGCGCCGGTTACGTAGCTTGCTTCGCGGCTTGCTAGGAAGATTGCGGCAGCATTGAGTTCGCCCGGTTTGCCATAGCGTTTCATTGGGACGTGGCTGTTTGCGAAAGCTTGGAATTGTTCGGTATCTAGAACGGCTTTTGTAAGCTCGGTTTCGAAGTATCCTGGACAGATTGCATTGCAGGTGATGCCTTTGGTGGCAAGCTCAGCTGCAGCTGCGCGGGTGAAGTTTACGACGCCGCCTTTGCTGGAATGGTAAGCAATGGTTGGAATTTCGGCGTTGCCAACGAGACCATACATGCTGGCAATATTGATAATGCGACCATAGTTATTTTTGGCCATGATGTTTGCGAAAGCGCGAGTCATCTTAAAGACGGAGCTAAGGTCGGTAGCGATGGTAAAATCCCACTCGTCATCAGCCATTTCTAGTACGCCTTTGTCTTTGCTGGCGCCTGCGCAGTTTAGCAAGATGTCTACTTTGCCAAATTCTTTCTCGACAGCTTCGGCTGCAGAATTGATAGCTTCGGTGTTAGTGACGTCGCAGCTAACTGGCAAGACTTTGACTTTGTATTTTTCTTCGAGTTCTGCTTTGAGGGCTTCGAGGCGTTCCATGCGGCGAGCAAGAATTGCAAGATTTGCGCCTTGCTTTGCGAAAGCTTCGGCCATTTGTTTGCCAAGGCCAGAGGATGCGCCTGTTACGACGGCTACATTATCTTTTAAATCGAACATTTATAACTCCTTTTTGCTTTATTATATAAGATTTTCGTAAACTACCGAAATGTTCTAAAATAAAACTAAGATGAAGAAAACTGCGAAGATTACAGCTATCTCTGCTTGTGTATTGCTTGCAGCGGGTGTGACTTTTGGCATCTGTTTGATGGCGTCAAAGAAAGACGATAAAGATAAGCAGGAGCGAATGCCGGCCGATCCGACGATTGCACCAATCTATGAACCTGAGCCTGATCCAGTTGCAGTGAGCGCCGAAATGAAAGTTCTTTTTGAAGGCACAACTTTCTGGGGTCGCCGCACGAATGCAAAGGCGCGTGCTTCTGAACTAGGTGTAACTTATCCGTTTTCGCAGCTTGATACTTTGCATCGTGAAGATTATGATGCTTGGATTGCTGGCTTGGAATGTCCTGTTACGAATAATGGTCACGATGATTATAAGGAAGAAAATCTTTTCGAGTTTAACTGTGATCCAGATTATCTTACTGAGGCAAAGAAATACTTTACGGCTTTTCTTTTAGGCAATAACCATACGGATAACCAAGGGGCTGAAGGTTTTGCAGAGACGCACGAACATCTTCAAGAGAATGGTATTCAGTATTTTGGTAGCTATGATTATTCTGATGGCACGAATAACTGTGGAATCATTAGTTTGCCGCTTCGCGTGACTTTGGATAATGGCGAGACTGAGGACCATGAGATTCCGATGGGCTTTTGTAGTGCGCATGGCGTCTATGGTATTCCTGTTGAGGCTGCTCGTGCAAATATGGGCAAATATGCTGAGATCGTACCGACGGTTGCTATGCCGCATATGGGCGCAGAATACCAGGCTACCGCAGACGAACTTCGTATGAATTTGTATCACGATATGATTGACCGTGGCGTTGAAGCCGTTATTGCCGATCATCCGCACTGGACCCAGAATGCCGAGGCTTATAATAGTAGATTGATTGTTTATTCGATGGGTAACTTTATGTTCGACCAGAACGGTATGGAGACTGCGCGTTCGGCTGCAATCGAAGCCAATATCTCAGTAAAGACGGATGGTGTAGATTTTGAGGCTTGGGACAAGCTAGCTAAGATCTGCAAAGAGAAAAATGGTGAATGCTATGATGATATTGCGGCAGCAAATCTTCCAAAGCTTGAGTTGACTTGGAAATATGATTACCATGGCACGACTACTGATCCTAATACTTTGATTCCTCGCGCTGCCACCGAGGCGGAAAATGCGGCGATTGGCGAACGTTTGAACTGGGGTTCGATTCCAGCAGAACTGAAGAAATAGCATATAAAAACACCGAGCTTTAAACTCGGTGTTTTTTGCTATCTTGGCCTACTTGCGGCGCTTTTGTGTGCAGATTCTTCGATTGTGTCGTCGAGGGCTTTTAGCTTTATTTTCGTGTTTGGAGTTTTTCTAGCTAGAGCCTTTTCGATTAGGAAGTCTGCGACTTTTGGATTCTTTGGCAGAATTGGGCCATGAAGATAGGTGCCAATACAGTTCTTATAGAAGCAGCCTTCGCCCTGATCTTTGCCATTGTTACCTGCGCCAGAGACGACTTTACCGAAGCATTCTTCTGGATTATCTAGAGTTGTTAGACCGGAGTGGTTTTCGTAGCCTACAACTTCGCCAAAAGTTTCGCTATTAATCACAATATTGCCGATTAGGCGTTCTGGGCCAGCTTCAGTTTCTAGGTTTAGAATACCTGTGCCACGAATCAAATGTCCGTCTGAAGTCTTGAATGAGCGGCCAAATAGCTGGTAAAGGCCACAGATGACTAGGCATGGGGTTTCGTTCTCGACAAGCTTTTTGAGCTTTGGGCCAATTTCGAGCAGGTCTTCCTCAATCTTGTTCTGGCCGGAATCTTGTCCACCGCCGCCAAAGATAATATCTACGTCTCTTGGGAACGGATCGCCTGGTTCGTATGGGATAACCTTGGCTTTGTACCCACGCCATTCTAGACGTTTGACGAGCGTTAGAATGTTGCCATGGTCGCCATAAAGATTCATCTCGTGTGGATATAAGTGAAGAATATTTATCGTAGTCATTATATTAGGCTCTTTCCAGAGATTAGTTTGCGTATCTCGAGCATTGCGGTATAGGTTGCAAAGATGCGTTTTGGCTTCTTGCTACTAGCTGTGAAATCTGAAGTCGCAGATGCGATGTCTTCGCGGATAAAATCTACGCTAATTCCGTCGTATTTAAGGCGTAAAGCCATGTCTGAGGCGCGAATGCCTGTCGTGTAGCTGACGTGTGGTAGCTTCGAGAAATCTACGTTCCAGAGCCAGCTAACATCGTGTCCGTCGGCGGTTTTATCATTGATAGCAATCATGTAATCGTAATTTGGGTCTGTGAAGCTTGCGAGGCTGAGCTGGAAGGCGGCTGGGTTCTTGACGAGTAGTAACTCAACATCTACGCCATTGACTTTGAAAATTTCGCCACGACCAAAAGCGGACTCGATACAGTCGAGATATTTGATGAATTCGCTAGCTGGAACGTCTGGTAATACTTCCATACAGAGGGCAAGTGCGCCAGCAGCGTTGAAAGCATTGTAAACGCCTTTGAGCGTAAGGTCGCAGCTAAACTTCTGGCCGCCAATTTCGTATTCTGCAACTTGGCCTTTGAGCTTACTGAGGATAACTTCGGCTTTCTGTGGTTTGGATTTCCTGATTGCCCCTTTGTCTTTATCTAGGAGACTATCGTCGGATGGGAAAGTTTTGAGAAGCTTTTCGGACAAGCCGAAGAACTTGCGATTTTTGGCTTGAATCTTGGAGACGCGTGGATCTTCCCTGTTAAGGATGGCGCATTTGCTGACATTATTGGCGACTTTTTGAAGAAGGTCGGCCGTATGGTCAATTTCGCCGAAGCGGTCAAGTTGGTCGCGCTGAACGTTCAAAATAAGGGCGTAGTTAATCGGAACTTTCTCGCAGAATTTTACGGCATGAGCTTCGTCTAGCTCGAGGACTGCAATATCGTAATCGAACTTGCCCGTGATGGAAATATCCTCTAAAACTTCAGAAATAACGCCACGAACGAAGTTGCTACCGGTCTTATTTGTGAAGACCTTAAGGCCTTGTTTGGTAAGTAGTTCGCTGACGATTTTGGTTGTAGTGGTTTTGCCATTTGTACCAGAAACGACAATTACGCCATAAGGTAGTTTGGATAAAATGTGGCGCAAAAAATCTGGGTTGGTTTTCTCTATGACTAGGCCTGGCAAGGCGGAGCCGCCGGTGCCGCGGATTTTTGCAAGCGCGCGGACGCCTTTTCCTAGAACAATACTTAATCTTTCCATGTTTTTCGTGGCTTTCCTAGAAGATTCTTAAAGTTTTTCTTCACTGAGAAATCTACTGCATTCTTGCAGAAGATATAGGTTGCAAGTCTGATGATTAATGCGGAGACTACGGTTAGGTCTATGATACCAATAATTAGTTCGATGTTGGTAATGTTATCGAAGATTGCCCTAAGCATCAAAGCCATTGGTGCGGAGATTGGGAAGTAGCTTAGAACTGTGCTAAGGGTTGGATTGCTGTTGTCTAGGAAGATATTGAGGAGTAATAGCGGGATAATCATGATAAAGACGATGATACCCGTAAAGTTGCTGGCTTCCTTTGCGGTAGAAACGAGTGCGCCACAGAGAACACTGACTGCTGTGAAGATTAGATAGGATGCAATAAGGACCAATACGGACAGGATAACTCTGGTTGGATCAAGGTCGAAGCTGAATTCTTGTGGAATCATGCCTTGGTTCGATGCAAGAATATATAAAGCGCCGACCGGAATTAGAAGAATAATAAGCTGAATAATACCTACAAGCATTAATGAGATAATTTTGCCTACAATAAGGCTTATGGGCTTGATGCTTACTAGGAGTAGCTCGCTAATGCGGTTTTCCTTCTCTTCTGTGACGGCCATGGCTAGGCGGTTACCAAGCACAACCATAAGGATATAGAACAAGGCTAGACAGGCGGCAGGAGGAATAATCTTTGAGATTAATTCTTTTTGGTCAATGACGTGATTGTCGCTTGCGAAGGCAGTTGTGTTGTAGTTAATTTCTTCGGAGATGATTTTGTAATCAATCTCGTTAACGTTGCTCTTGGCACTCGCGGTAAGAAGTGCGGCCATCGGGGCTTTATAGTCATCTAGTACGCTGTTTTTCTCGTTTTTGGTATAGATGTTAATCTGGCCACTGTCTTTGAAATCTTCTGGGATATGATAGAGAACGTTTAGTTTGCCTTGTTTTAGGTCGTTTAGGGCGACGTCGAGTTTTTCGTATTTTGCTAGCGTTTGTTCGTTCTGAGCTTCGTTTGTGAAGGTGTTATTCTTGAGATAATTTGCTTCGTCGACATAAGCCAACTTTAGGCCATCTACGGCGGAGCCAGATTCTAACGATGTGCCAGTGTTATAGCCAAGCGTAGCACAGATTAGGATGTAGACAGCAAAAGCAATTGGCACCAAAATGGCAGCGATCCAAAAGCTAGGCTTTTTGAGACTACGAATTACTTCGAATTTTACAACTTGTCCAACTTTACTCACTCTTTTGCTCCATAGATATCTACAAATATTTGATCAAGCGATTTGAAACGGTGCTTGCGGCGAACTTCACTGACGGTGCCATAGGCATAGGCTGTGCCGTCTTTGAGGAGTAGGATTCGATCGCAGAGCTTCTCGACTTCGTCCATGTAGTGAGTAATCATGATGATCGTAGTGCCTCTTTGATGAAGTTCGTCGATAATCTCAAGAAGTAAGCGGCGGTTAACTGGGTCGAAGCCCTTGGTAGGTTCGTCAAGAATCAGGATGTCCGGATTGTTCATGATAGTAATTCCGAGCTGAACCTTTTGTTGCTGACCCTGTGAAAGTCTGTCAATGCGAGTCTTGGCGTGGTCTTCTAGGCCGACGCGTTTGAGATAGTTCATAGACCATCTCTTTGGCTGCTTGAGTCCTCGAAGCTTACCGAAATAATTCATGACATCAATGACGCTCTCTTTTTTATAGAGGCCGCGCTCTTCTGGAAGATAGCCAACCTTGATGTCTTTGCCTGGCGTGAAAGGTTCGCCATTAATAAGGAGTTCTCCTCTTTCGGCTGGATAAATGCCGAGCAAAGCGCGAATAGTAGTGGTCTTGCCACAGCCGTTGCTGCCGAGCAAACCAAAGATTTCGCCCTGTTTTACGTCAAAACTGAGGTTTTTGATGACGGTTTTGCCACCAAAACCAATGCGGAAATTTCGAACAGAAATAATATTTTTCTTTTCTGGCATGTATATATTTTATCATCTGGCGAACTATTACGCATTCTTCAAGTATTGTGCTTTCGCTTTTAATTTTTGAGATATTTTGGTTATATCTTTGCATGAAAAATTTGAGGAGGCTAATTTGGGTATTATTAGGGGTCGTGGCGGCGATTTTATTTGTAAACCTTGGCAATCGTGCGAGTGCGCGGGATTATTGGCACTATGGCGATAATGCGATAGATGGCTGTCGGGATATTGAATATATTTTTGTGCGTGGCTCTGGTCAAGAGCAAAACGAAGGTGCTGAGTGGAAAGAATTTGAGACGCGTATGGCCGAGGTATCTAAGTATGCTCATGTAAGTTATCGGGCTACGGATTTGGATTATCCGGCGGTTGCAATTACTCTTAATAATGTTTTGGGGATTTATAGTTCGGCTGGCGCGGCGACGAATTTCGCGGAGTCAGTGTGGACTGGCGTGATAAAGCTGAGAGATTATGTAAGGCACCGAAGTGAAGCTTGTGCGAATAGTTATTTTGTTTTGGGTGGATATTCTCAGGGCGCG
>JAUMYE010000037.1 GCA_030528815.1 Candidatus Saccharimonadota bacterium
TGCGTTTCGACTTGTTCGAGGAGTCTGGGGTCCATGCTTACGAGATAGGCCAGAGTGATCTGGTCTAACTCTTCTTCGTCTTTCGAAAGCTTAGCTTTTGTTTCGAAGATAAGGCTAGAGATTTGCTGAATATACTCTAGTACCGTCATATAATCACCTCCCTTTTGATTCGTGACGTCTAGTAACTATATTATATAACGACGAGCCAAAATGTCAAGACGGCTCAAGATAACCAAACAAAAGAAACCCCGTAATTTCTTACGGGGTTTGCAATTAAATGGAGGTTAGCGTACTTAAATAGCTACGGCGACAGGTCTTACGCTTACACGAAGTTCGCGAACGAGAGCGAGAATTTCTTTTTTCTGCTCCATGAACTCCTGCTGCTCTGCGGTGACGCGTTCGAACATGCCGGTGTAGTAGTCGTAATCGGACTTGAGAGCTACTTCGTCTTCGAGTGTCGGAATGATGTGGTTGAGCTTGCTCTTGGTGATCTCTGCAGCGCTTCTGCAGTTCCAGCGCATCTCTTCCTGGCTGGCGATGATTTTGTTATAACATCTCCAAGCCTTGGCGTAGTAGCGGAGTGCCTTTCTGCGATCGTTCTGGTCTTCGGACTCGTCATAGGTGTGCTTGTGACGAGTGGCGAAGTTGAGCATCGTCTGGAGCTCCTCCTTTGCCTCGATTACGCGCTTTGCAGCATCGTTAATCTTTTGTGTGGTCTGTTTCTGAATTTTGATCAGATTTTCCATGGCCTTGCCTCCTGTAATGTGCGAATTTCGTTCGATGAACGATGGGTCTATTGTACAACATATTTATCTGAGATGTCAATTAAATACTTCGTGATAGATTTGGCTGGAATGTTGGTATAATAGGCTTATGTCTTTACAGAAAATAGACGTTAAGAGAAAACAGAAGAACTCAGATTCTGGGCTTAAAATCTCGATTAGTGCCGAGGATAATAATTTGCCTAGCTTGCAAAAGAATGATGTTTTAATGGATATTCAGATGGCTGAGATTTATCCTTTGCCAAATATTTTTGAGTACACTAATGACGATGCTGTTCCTTCTGATATGATTGAGTCTGAAGCAGAAGTTAAAGATGATGAACAACCTACGGTCTTATCTTTGCCTGGTGATGAATTTTATGAAATTCAACCTGGGGATACTTTGAGCGAGATTAGTGCAAAGTTTCGTGTAGATATGACTCAGCTTTGTGTCTGGAATAATATTATGGATCCAGATTTAATATTTGCTGGAGATAAAATCCGTATTAAGTAGACTAAAATCCACCGACGTTTGCCGGTGGATTTTTATTAGAATTTTACGCTTTTTCCCGTATCGTAAATCGTGTCGCCGATTTCCAGATAGACGTTATATGTTCCGTCTAGACCTTCTGCATTGATATACCTTGTGATATCTATGCTCTCGGCATTCTCGTCTGCACCTTCATCGAAGACGGATATGCACATTGCGGCGTGCATTTCGTTTGTGACCTTAAAGCGGTAATATCTCTTCTCGAATCCTTTGGTTAGGATGGCGCGTAGGTTACTGTTTTTGACAAAGCTCCCGCTAATTACGAGTCTATCTTCTTCTTTGCTTAGTTCGATATTGTGCTTTTTGTACTCGTTATCTATGCTTTTTGTACCAGACAAGAGCCCAGTTTCGATGCTGATTGGTTCGCTCTTTGCGAGGTGGCCAAGCTTTTTGCCTTCTATTAGCTCGAAGTTTTCGCCTTCGTAGTATGCGCTGAGCTTTTCGGCGCGATAGGTGTTGCTGTTTAGTTTAATTTCGAAGATGACTTCCCCGTCTTTAATTTCTACGGTATCTGATAAGAGTTCATTTGCGCCAGTGACTGACGATGGTTGATTTTGTGGTACGCCATCTTTTTTGACGATGCCGCCACTAGATATTAGGTAATGATTTGTCTCTAAATAATCTACGTCGGAGATGTATGGTGAATAGAAATCGTTGCCTCGCTCCTTGCCGTATTGGTAGACTTGCTCGATGGTTTTGTTCTCGGTATCGATTTTGTACATGACGCCACGAGAATAGCTGTTTTCTGCCGAGATGTAGTTCTCTTTATTTTTGCTTTTATTATTGCCGTTATCAAAGAGGAAGATATAGCCTTCTGGGGTGACCATGGCAGCGTGCTGACTCCATTGCCATTCGAAGCCTTCGCCGACTGGTGTAAAGAAGTATTTTTGCATGGATTCTGGCCAGCCTGTCGGGTCACCAATGATCCAGTTGAGCGTTGCGCTTTCGTAGTCTAGGCTAAGGACTGCGTCGGCATGCCTGCCAGATAATAATACGCTGTTAGTGGCTTCGTAGTACCAGATGGAGTTGTTGTGGAACCAATCTGCGGTGGAGTAGTTTTCGTTACCTGTGTTGTCTGTTGGAATTAGTTTCTTTAGGTCGAATTCTTTGACTATTTCGCCTGATTCGCGGTCAATCTCTACGATGTAGTCCTCGACGGTGTTGTTAGTAGAGTCAAAGTCGTCACTTGCGACAAGAAGGTTACCATTTGGCATCTCGAAATAATCGTGATGATAGCCGCCAGGAATGCTATATTCCTTGTAGATTTTGCCAAGCAAATCTATCTCGTACATGCCAGACATGTAGTACGGCGTATTAATAACGCGTTCGGTGCTGATTAGGATGTGGCCGTTCCTGAGTCTTTTGTTGTCCCAAGAGGTCTTTTGAGCAAGATACCAGCGAACCTCACCATTGATGTCGTAAGCTGCGGCTAGTGAGTTGCTACTTGGTGAGAAGAAATATAGGCTATTATCTAGCTGTTCTTTGTTTGCGGTAGTAATTTCTGCTTTTGCGATGTTTTCTGGGAGCGGGTCGGTTTTGATGCTGATTTCTTTGCTCTTTGTCTCGCCAGAATCCTCGTAGCTAATCGTGATTTTATTATCGTAATCTGCATAGAGGCCATAAACTGGTAGGAGGTGGTCCGTTCCGGATTTGAAGCTATGAGCAATGCTGGTTTTATCGTCTTTGCCCTCAACTTTGATAGTCGGTGCGATTTCTTTATCGCTATGAAAGATTACTAGGGCAGTAAGAGGCGAGTTTTTGTATGGATTCAGGATGACTTTTGGGCTATCGAAGCTAGTGCCGTCTGTTTTGAACTCTTTCTCATAGTTAGCTTGGGTTGTAATTAGGCTTTGCTCTTCTTCTAGAGCTTCATGGCCACGAAATAGACCTGTTGCTGCCATATAGATAATGATTGCGAAGAACGCGATAAAAATAAGAATGAAAAAGATATTGGATAGGATCTTAAATATATTTTTGATCCGTTGAGTAGTGCTCATAAACCTCCTATGCTTGTATCTATTTTAGCATAAGCTAAACATATGATGATGCTTATGTTATTATATTAAGTAATAAACATAAGCTTTATTAAATAGGAGTTATATATAAGCTATGACTAAAAATAATAAAAAGGCCTTCACGATTATCGAGGTTGTTTTGGTGCTCGCAATCGCTGGCTTGATTTTCTTGATGGTATTCATTGCGCTTCCAGCATTGCAGCGTGGCCAGAGAAATACTCGCCGCAGGCAGGATATGGCTAGAATCTTGAGTGCCGTAACAGAATATCAGACTAATAATAACGGTAAGTCGCCTTCTACTTATGCTGGTTGGCATTCAGCAAATAAGATTTCGGAAGATAATGTTGATCCTGGGTTCGTAAAGAGATTTATTGACTCGACTTGCGATGAAGGAACCCACGATAATAGTCTTGCTGGTAACACGTCACAGTCAATTACTTATAAATATAATTGTTCCGGTGATCAGTTTAAGGATCCGGATGGTGCTAACTATAGCTTGACCTTCGGGAATGCTCAGCCTCTTTTGTACCTTGATAATAAGGGCGATGGTGGTGCCTGGATGTCTACTGAGACTATGAGGAGAGATCATTTGGTCTATCTTGCTACTAATTCGATTTGTTCGGGTAATGAGGCTCAGCCACTAGAGCGTTCTAGCGGTGGCGCGAGCGATGTAGCTATCGTATACGCTCTTGAGGGTGGCGCAATATACTGCGGTGATAATCAGTAAATTTTATAAAGGCGCCTATGTTAAAGGCGCCTTTTTGATTGGCCGTTTTAATGTTATACTAGTATAAAACGTAAGCTTTATTAGTAGGAGTTATATATAAGCTATGACTAAAAATAATAAAAAAGGCTTCACGATTATTGAGGTTGTTCTCGTCCTCGCGATTGCTGGTTTAATTTTCTTGATGGTATTCATTGCGCTTCCAGCTTTGCAGCGTTCTCAGAGAAACACTCGCCGACGACAAGATTTGAGTCGATTTCAGGCGGCTACGGAGGATTACCGCACGAATAATAATGGTAGAGTTCCGATAACCAAAGAGTCTTCTGACTTGAATTTTGATAAGAGTTTTGTAAAAAAATATATAGATGAAGAATGTCCAGCGATGGTGAATTCTGGTTATTTATATTTGGGCGAAGGTACGACGTGTGGTGAAAAATTCAGAGATCCGGACGGCTCGATTTACAATATGTTAGCAAAAGAAGTGTCTTCAAGGCAGGAATTTACTAAATCGAACTATCGGACTTCGACTGGAGATCATCATGTTATTATCTTCGCATGGAAGGCAAACTGTGCTGACGAGGAGGGTTTTGTAGAGCCTACGGGCAACTCTAATGACTATGCTCTACTTATGATGCTCGAGGGCGGCTCGGTTGCTTGTCAGGATAATAAATAATATTACAAAAGATAATGACCGTAATTTATAAACGGTCATTATCTTTTTTTAAAACCAAAAACCACCCCTTTCGGAGTGGTTCTTGTGTTCTCTTCGTTAATAAGATTAACGCTTGCTGAACTGTTCGCGTTTGCGAGCGCCACGAAGGCCGTAGTGCTTGCGTTCCTTTTCGCGTGGATCGCGCTTCATTAGGCCTGCCTTCTTGAGTACTGGGCGGAATTCTGGGAATTCGAGGACCAATGCACGAGAGATAGCTAGCTTGATTGCGTCGACCTGGCCGGCGGAACCGCCGCCCTTTACGAGTACAGTAACGTCGAACTCTTTCTGCTTCTGAACTAGAGCTAGTGGATCGGTTACTTCAGCGATAAGGCTCTTATTGTTGCAGAAGTAATCTGCAGCGCTCTTGCCGTTGATAGTAAGTTCACCTTTGCCCTTGTAAAGACGAGCAGAGGCAGTAGCAGCCTTGCGGCTACCGTTGCCGTAGGTGTATTTAGCATTCTTTGCTGGCATTACTTAATCTCCTTTGGGGTCTGAGCGGTATGAGTGTGCTCTGCACCTGCGAAGACGCGGAGACGCTTCATGCGTTCAGCTTGAAGTTTGTTCTTTGGGAGCATACCGGCAACTGCGCTCTTAACAGCTAGAGTTGGATCTTTCTCGATGATTTCAGCGAGAGTAAGATCGGTCAAGCCGCCTGGGAAGCCAGAGTGGCGGTAGTAATGCTTGTCTGTCATCTTGTCGCCAGTAACTTTGATGTTCTTAGCGTTAACAACGACGACATAGTCACCGTTATCGGTGTGAGGCGTGTAGGTAACTTTAGACTTGCCCATGAGCTTGTCTGCGATTACGACAGCCAATTTGCCTAGTGGCAAAGTGGAAGCGTCGATAATCCACCATTCACGTGCGATCTCGGAGGACTTTTGGCTATAAGTTTTCATAATTATTTCTCCTCCTTAGCCTTCTTGTCTGCCTTTGGAGCTGCTTTTTTAGTTTCAGCTTTCTTGGCTGGCTTTGGCATATCTTTGATATCGTCAACGAAAGAAATGGTTGCCATTTCAGTGTTGTCGCCAACACGGAAGCCGTTGCGTTCGATGCGGAGATAACCGCTGTCGCGCTTGACCTGTGGTGCGATAACATCTACGAGGTAGTTACCCATTTCAGTATCGTCAAGACGAGCAATCACGAGTCTGCGGGAAGCTAGGTCGCCGCGCTTTGCAAGCGTAATAAGCTTTTCAGCTGGGCGGCGAATTTCCTTAGCTTTTGCTAGAGTCGTATTGATTGCCTGGTATTTAAACAAGGAGCGCATCAGACCGCGAGTTAGTGCAGTGCGTTGGTCGGTTTCGCGACCGAACTTGCGCCCTTTATATCCATGGCGATGCATATTAGATATTTAACTCCGTAAGTTTATCTTTAACTTCGTCGAGCGCTTTAGCACCGAAGCCCTTGAGCTCCTTTAAATCGCTGTCCGAAAGTGCTTTAAGCTGAGCAACGGTATGAATATCGTTGTTTAGCAAAGCGTTTGCGGTACGAGCCGAAAGACCAAGCTCTTCAATTGGAGTTGTAGAACCTGCTTCTGCTTCATCTTTGCCAGCAGTTGGAGCTGGTGCGGATTCGACAGTTGTGCTGCCGGCAAGTGCCTTGTACTGGTTTACTAGAATTGCTGCTGCTTCTTCGAAAGCTTCGCGTGGCGTAATAGTACCATCGGTATCAATCGTAAGAGTTAGCTGCTGCAAGTTAGTATCCTGTCCAACACGAGTATTTTCTGCGTTGTAGCGTACGCGTAGAACTGGGGTAAAGACAGCGTCTAGAGCGATCATGTCGCTGTGGATGCGTTCCTGACCAGCCTGTTCGATACTTAGGTAGCCACGGCCAGTATCGACGACAAAATCCATCTTTAGGGTGAAGTTTGGATCATCGATAGTACAGATTTGCTGCTGTGGGTTGGATAGTTCAAGCTCTGCTGGGAGTTTGATATCGCCAGCCTTGACTACGCCAGCACCCTTCTTTTCGAAGTGTACTTCAACTGGCTCGTCAGAGTGAGACTTGAAGTGAATGTTTTTAAGATTGAGCATGATATCCACGGTATCTTCCTTGATGCCTGGAATGGCGGAAAATTCGTGGGTGGTACCTTCGATGCGGAAAGCAACGATTGCGGCACCTTTGATGCTGGATAGAAGAACACGACGTAGTGAATTACCAAGAGTATTACCATAGCCATAGTAAAGTGGCTTGATAATAAAGCTTGAACTGTTTTCACCAAGGTCTTTGATCTCTGCTAGTTCTGCTTCATGAATTACTTTTGTCATAGTTCTCCTTTAGCGTGAGTAATACTCGACGATTAACTGTTCGTTGATGCCCACCTCTGCTTCTTCGCGCTTTGGTGTACCTGTAATCTCAATTTTAAGATTCTTGAGGTCAGATTTCATCCAAGATAGTGGCTGTGCTTCGCCATTAATATTGGTGAAGTAGCTGTTCTTCTTGGATTTTGGACGTACTTCAAGAACGTCACCGGCACTTAGGCGGATGGATGGAATATCGATACGCTTGCCGTTTAGTGTGAAGTGTCCATGAGAAACGAGCTGACGTGCAGCACGACGAGTGCTGGCTAGACCTGCACGGTAGACAACGTTGTCTGCGCGGCGTTCTAGGAAGTTAAGAAGGTTTTCACCTGTCATACCTTCTGCACGCTGTGCTTCGCGCATCAATTTTGCGAACTGCTTTTCGAGTAGTCCGTAAATGCGGCGAACTTTCTGCTTTTCGCGAAGCTGGGTTAGGTAAAGACTACCGCCACGGATTCGCATATCGGCGTGTTGACCAGGAATACCGGTCTTCTTTGCCATGACTTTCTGCGCTTTTGGAGCAAGTGCATAACCTTCACGGCGAGATTGTTTTCCAATAGGTGATAAATCACGTGCCATTATGGTTTCCTTTCTCCTTTAGGACGGCAGCCACCGTGCTTGATTGGTGTCTTGTCCGTAATGCTATTGATTGTCATGCCTAGGGTGCTAAAGGCGCGGATGGCGCTATCGCGACCAAGACCGATACCCTTAACGAAGACATCGACGCTGCTCATGCCATGATCGCGCTTTGCGATTTCGGCAACTTTTTCTGCAGCAACCTGTGCAGCGTATGCGGTACCCTTCTTGGAACCACGGAAGCCATTTGCGCCAGCGGATGATGCAGCCAAGACCTGACCGCTCTTATCGCTTACGCTGATAATGGTGTTATTAAAGGTTGCTTGAATGTGCACCTCGCCAGACTGGACAACACGTTTGCCCTTTTTGCCTTTGGTTTTTGGTGCTTTAACTGCTTGCTCCACTTCAGGAGCTTTAGTTGTATCTTCTGCCATACTAACTTCCTATACTCCTTAAGTTTTACTTGCTGCTTTTGGTTGTGCGCCACCAACGGCGATAGCCTTACCTTTGCGGGTGCGCGCATTCGTGCGGGTGCGCTGACCGTTTACTGGAAGACCGGCTTTGTGGCGGAGCCCCTTGTAGGAATTAATATCCTTAATACGTTTAATATTGTTCGTCACGAGGCGCTTCAAGTCTCCTTCAACGGAATATTTACTAGAAATAATATCGTTGAGCTTCTGCTCTTGAGCCTCGGTGAGATCTTTCACCCGAGTGGTCGGCTCGATTTTAGCCGCCGCAAGGATGGCTTTGCTTGTGGTGCGTCCAATACCATAAACGTAAGTAAGTCCAATCCAGACCTGCTTTTCGCTAGGAATTGTGACACCGGCGATTCTTGCCATGCTTAACCCTGCCTTTGTTTATTCTTAGGTTTCTTCTTGTTGATGATACGAAGCACACCTTTACGGCGCACAATAATATCGTCAGGGCTAATTTTCTTTACACTTGCACGTACTTTCATGTAAATGAAAATTTCCTTTCCGAAAACTTACGGTCTTTAGATACAGATAAAAACTAGCCAAAGGCTAGCTTAGTACCTCCACTAAAGCCATTCTTGTTTTCGATTAAATTTAATCTTTTTGGCGGTAGCTGATGCGACCCTTCGTGAGATCATAAGGGGTTAGCTCAACTTCCACCTTGTCGCCCGGCACGAGGCGGATATAATTCTTTCGCATTTTACCCGACATGTGAGCAACTATAACATGACCATTCTCAAGCTCGACATGAAATTTAGTCCCCGGTAGAGCCTCGATGACTTTTCCCGTGAGCTTAATAACTTCTTTTTTGCTACTGTTCGACGCATTTTCAGCGGAACGGTTAGCAGAGCCCTTTTTAGGGCGTGCCGATTTCTTTTGACTAGCCATAAATTACAAGCTCAATTATATCAAAAAATCAAGAATTTTTCAAGATGTAAATACAAAAATAGCTGCTTTTTGAGGCAGCTATTTGTGATTATCTTGTAGCTTTAATTATAACTACGGAAGTATCGCTGTTTCCTACCGAAACTAGAGACAAAGTTTCTTTACTATCAATGCTTTGCTGTGCTAGTGGTAAGGTTTTTGTTGAATCTTTGTAAGATGTGATGCTGATAGATTCTATTGTGTATTCAAATACTTCGTTATCGCCACGCGTGAGCTTGATCTTGTCGCCTTTTTCTAGGCTATCCAAGTTCTTGAAGATGCCAGAT
>JAUMYE010000038.1 GCA_030528815.1 Candidatus Saccharimonadota bacterium
AAATCTACAATCCCGTCAGTTGTGACGATATAGATGTATTTGTTCTTAATTGGCAAACTAGAATAAAAATCATTGCTTTCAAGGATGTCTGTTTCTAATTCACTGAGGTTGTCAGAATACTTATGAACCAGATAGTCGTCGCCGTCATAGATAAATAAATCGTCCGCAACTAAAGTGTAATTGCTCTTTGGAACTAAGTAAGGGCTAATTGTATTAAAAACTTTGTTTTTGGACAGTAGGTATTTTTGCTTGATATATTCGCTTGCTGGTGTTTGATCGGCAAGAGATTCCTCTAGCCGATTCTGGTAATCTCCAGACAAGAAGCTATCGATGGTAAAAGTGGGTGGCTGAGTGGTTTTTCTTCCTTCGAGCCAGAGCGCTTTATCTTTTGGTCCTAAGAAAAACAACTTAATTGGAGTAATAGAAATAACTAAAATAAAAGCCAGCAAAAAGACGATACGGCATTTGTCTTCTAACCTCCTTGCGCGCCTCTTCATTAAAGATAGGATAAGACAATGGATTTAGATTTGTCAAAGAAGAGATGATTATTGTAAGGAATAAAAAAGAACCAGTCTCCACGCTGGTTCTTTTTATCTAGGTTAATTAGCGGCGGCGTGCGCGCGCAAAGATGATTGCACCAAGTGCGACCGTTGCGCCAACTGCTGCGAATGTGATTGGCGATTTGCCTACGGAAGTATCAGGAACTTCAGGAGTTTTCTTCTTGTAGATGTAGCGAATTACGACATCGCGAGTAGGGAATAGGCCGTGATTTTCATCGCTTGTCTCATCCCAATAGTAACTATCGTAGCCGTATTTCTCTTTACTTACGATAGATTCTTCTTCTGGCATGTTGTAGGAAGCGCCAGCAACCCATTCTGTTGGATCTTCGTAGGTCTCGAACGGTTCATCTTCGCCTTCCCAGTAGTGCTCGATTGTGAGTTTGTAACTAACGCGTACGTATTCGAGGATGTAAGCCTGGTTTTTGGAGACTTTGCCGGTGGCATAAGGGAATCCGGACTCTGGGATAACATCGTCGCCGATAGATTCGATTGCGTTGTCGAACTTCCAGCCGTTGTTTAATGCAGTCTGGGAGATGCTGATGGTTTCTTCAAGCTCACCGCAGAAGCCGTCATAGTTTTCGGAATCAGCGACCTCGTTTAGGGTGCCTTTCTCGCGGTGAACGACCGTGATATTACATCTTGTCTTGTAATAGACGGTTACTTCTGTTGGATGGCCAGTTACTTCTACTTTTTGAACGTTAGCAGTAGTTTCCTCATTACCTTCGCTATCGACTGGGACGTATCCGCTATTGATCAAGTCGTCAGCATGGTCGTATTCTCTTAATACTCCGCATTGTACCGAGATTGGATCGTCGGTGCGGATTACTTCCTGTGTTGTGTAGTTTACATGCTTGACTACAAGGCTGCATGGGTCCTGGTAGTAAAGATTGTAAGTCTTCTGAGTTGAATTGTTCACGACATTAGTAATAGGGAAGTTTGCAGGCAAGATGTGGTCGTCGCCATCTTCTAGGAAAATGCCGTATAGGAAGTAATGCGCATTATTTGCTGTGAGTGTAGTAGAAACTTCAACACTTGTTGTTACGTCGCCACAGTAATCGTAGTATTCTGCGCCTTCGGAAGTGATTGTTTCTTCGGTGCCGTCAGCGTGGATTACGATGTGATTGATATTAATCCTACATTTTGGATTCTCGTCATAGTAGAAGATATACTCGTAATCTACGTCGCTATTAGAGAGCTGGTCTGTGAAAGAATTGTCCGTTAATGTCATCTCTACAGGAGTACCTGTGGTAATATTGACGGCATTGTCTAGGTGGTATTTTGGATCCTGGCTAGCGAGAACTTCACTGGATGCGGTAAAGGTTATTGGGGCATTATCGCAATCGACGTCGTTACGCGTTTCGTCGTCTGCGAGCTTTGTGGTTGTGCCAGCTTTGTAATGATGGACAGTATAGTGGCAGAATTCTACGACTTCAAAGATAGGAACATTGTCGGAAAGGGATAGGAAGTAGGAGTCACCGGATTCCATATCAATATTGTTTGCCATGATGACGCCCTGATATGGAGTAACTGTAACCTCTACATTGCCGCGAGGGGCTACGGTAACGGCAGTCGAACCTTTGGTGTAATTAATCATATATTCGTCCTGGCTGTCAGTAGCAGCATCATAAGAATAAGCAGGAGCTGAAGAATCGTAATAGTTCAAGATAATGTGATTTGGGAACTTATCCTTATACCAGCTCTGATTAACACAGATGTAATCTCCGTGTGTTGCTGTGGCCGGCTTGTTACCCTGATTACCATACTTTGATGTATCAAGCTTGGATGAATCGGTGTAGCAGACTAAGAAGTTCATTTGTTCGTCGACATATTTTACTCCATCAACAATTGGTGCGTCTTTGACATCGACATTAATAATTAATGTAGCTTCTTTGTGCTGATCGAAACCAACTACCAATACGTCCTTGGTTGGCTTCAAGTCATCTGCTACGAGATTCATGACGTTTGCGCCCTCATCGTCAGCAAGCTCGATCATTCCAGGATCAGTCGAATCGCTACTACCGCGAATATTGTGAATGTTTTCTTCTGGAAGATTTGGGCTAAGGGCACGAATGCGCTCGTTCAGAGTGACCGCATCCTGTTTCATATCGTCAAAATCGAGGAATTCAGGGCCGTTTTCGTATTCCTGCCAGACGTTATTCATGTACTGGCCTTGAGAGCCGGTTCTCTTTGTTGGCGAGTTAACTTTTGATCCGTTAACGGTCCAGACGTCGCCATTATCAGCCGTGCCTATCGCGGCATCTTTTCCGACTACTAAGACGCTACTATCGTCATCGCCATAAACGCCGCCTGCGGAAGGGCTTTCATTAGAGCCAACGTTATTGAAGGATTTAAAGCCAACATTCGGGCTAATGTTTTTCGCATAGCTAAGAGTTGGGATTTCGAAGTGTGCGATATTGTTATTACTGTCCGAAACTAGGTTACGTGCGGCGACGTTGCCGTAAGCCTGGACCTTTGCATAGGTATCGTAAAAAGAAATAAGATGGAACGAACCAAGCTCGCTGCCGAGCTGGTTGTCGTAGTGGCCATAAAATGAGGTGTTTTCGAAAGTATGGTTTGCATCCAAAACGGTTGCACCGTTATCATTGAGGATTGTTTCTCCATCGTAATTCTCACAGTGTTCCGCTGTATCGGCAAAAACCCAATAGGCTTCACTGGTGCCTGTATAAGGATTGGTGCGAGTTACCGTATAGTCGTTATCGACATCGCCGTAAGTACAAAAAGCAGCTGTGCCACTAGATAGACCAAGTGCTGCGGCTGCGTCAGCCATAGCGGCGTTTGGAGTCGCAGAATCAGAATAATCCGAGCGTAGAGCGTAGTAGATATTCGCATTGCTCGAGGATCTTGCTGCTTGGGCCTCGTTTTTAGTATAGTGATTTACTATGCCGCTCGCTGTTAGAACGGCTGCGCCTGCAAGTAGTCCGATACCTACGACTCTTTTGGCGCGTAATTTGCGTGTGGAGAAACGCATACACAACCTCTTTCGTTTTTATTTTTATTTTGACCTTATATACGCTTATTATAAACATAAACTTTTTTAAAATGCAAGTCTTTTTTGAAAGATTTTTTAAAAGAAAATTTGATCTTTATATATAGACTCTCTTTTCCGCTAAGCTAAAATATTTGCTAAAATAGGCTTATACATTAGGAGGTATTATTATGTGTGGAATTGTGGGCTATGTCGGTAAGCGTCCGGCACAAGATGTATTAATTAGTGGCCTTCGCCGCTTGGAATATCGTGGCTACGATTCGGCCGGTATCGCTACTCTAGATAGCGAGGATAAGCCCCATCTTGCCCGCTCTGTTGGTAAGATCGCTGAGCTCGAAAAAGTTCTAGCTCTTAAGCCGCACACTGGCACGCTTGGTATCGGTCATACGCGCTGGGCGACCCATGGTGGCGTAACTGTAAATAACGCTCATCCGCACAATGTCGGTGATGTCTTTTTGGTCCATAACGGCATCATCGAGAATTTCCGTGGGCTAAAGGCTGCCCTCAAAGATGTCGAATTTAAGTCCGATACGGATACAGAGGTCCTTGCTGCTCTTATTAACTCCAAATATGACGAGAAGACTTCTCTAAAAGATGCAGTTGCTAAGGCTCTCAAGGAAGTTCGTGGTACTTATGGCATCGTCGCTTTTTCTCCACGTGAGCCGGAAACTCTCGTTGTTGCTCGTCTTGGCAGTCCACTAATCATTGGTCTCGGCGAAGATGAAACTCTTATCGCTTCCGATGCTTCCGCTTTGCTTGGCTACACTAGGAACGCTATCTATCTAAACGATGGCGAGCTTGCTGTTTGTAATAAAGAAGGCGCAAAGGTTTACAATCTCGATCTCAAGCCTATCGCAAGCACTCCAGAAGAAATCCAAGGCGAGCTCGAGCAAATCCAGAAGGGCGGCTACGATCACTTCCTTCTAAAAGAAATCATGGAGCAGGGCACGGCTCTTAAAAATACACTTTCTGGTCGTGTTGATGCCAAGAATGGTACGATGCGTCTTGGTGGGCTTAATCTTACTCCAAAGGAGCTCAAGAATCTCCGTCACCTCGTTATCGTTGGTTGTGGTACGGCATATTACGCTGGTCTTCTTGCTAGCTACTACTTCGAGAAGCTTGTCCCAGATCTAACGACCGAAGTCGTAATTGCGAGCGAATATCGCTATCGTAGCTTCCATCTACCAGAGAATTCTGCTGCTCTAATTATTTCTCAATCTGGCGAAACGGCAGATACCCTTGCATGTCTACGTGAAATCAAACGCCGTGGCGCAAAGGTTCTAGGCATCGTAAACGTTATTGGCTCCACGATTGCTCGCGAAGTTGATGGTGGTACTTATGTCTATGCCGGTCCAGAAATCTCCGTTGCAAGTACTAAGGCTTTCACGGCTCAGGTTACAACCATGCTTATCTTTGCTGGTATGCTTGCCGAAAGCCACGGTGGCAACATGGATACGGTTCGCCAGCTCGCAAGCGAACTCGTAGCTTTGCCAGAGAATATCGAGAAGACACTCAAGGCCTATGAAAAGGACATGAAGAAACTTGCCGAGAAATATGCAAAGTATGATAATGCTCTATATCTTGGTCGCGATACGGCTTACCCACTAGCGCTAGAAGGCGCCTTGAAGCTCAAGGAAGTTTCCTACGTCCATGCCGAAGCTTATGCTGCTGGTGAGTTAAAGCATGGCCCAATCGCACTAGTCGACGATCGCTTCTTCGAGCTTGTTGATGTTCTAGATGGTCCACTATTCGAGAAGACTCTTGGTGGTTTGCAAGAGGTTCGCGCTCGCGGTGGTCATACCATCGTCCTTACCGACTCCAAGAAAGACATTGATTGTGATGATATTGTTCGTATCGATACTGACGCAAAGCTAACTGTTCCGCTACTTCTAAACACGCTTCAGCAGCTCTTTGCATACTATGTTGCTGTCGCTCGCGGTAATGATGTTGATCAGCCAAGAAACCTTGCGAAATCTGTAACCGTAGAATAAAAAATCGAGAAAAGTGGTGGCGAAAAAATCTAAAGAGGAAGAAAGCAAAAAAGTAGATTTGCGGGTAGCGTTGCGTGGTGTCATGTATGCCCGCAAAATCTACAACAAAGCGGCCGGCAAGCGCCGCTTCCTTTCCATGCTTGAGCGTCTTTATGGCGCTATCAGCCCATCTATCCTTGCTGTCCTAGGTGGTACCGCGGTCAACCAGATTGTTCAGGCGGCTCAGACGGGCGTTATCTATCCGTTCTTGATTACGATTGCTATTATTTCTGGTGTTCAGTTTGTGGGTATTTTCCTTGGTCGCATCGTTTCTCTGATGGATATGGAAATCCGCAGGGATGTCTTCTCTGAGGTTACTCGCCAAATCTCGCTAAAATATATCGAGATTCCGCTCGAGATTCGCGAAACTAAAGAGTTTGCCGATCGTTTTGAGCGTGTTCAGGATTTTGGCTCTGACGTGAATCAGGTAATAAGTAATACCTTCTCGATCGCGAGTGCTACTATCTCTCTAATTTCTATCTTGATTACAACCTTAGCGACTTCGCCAATTATTACGCTAGTAATTATTATTAGCTCGATCCCATACTCTGTTTTAAGCTTGAAACTATCCAGAAAGACCCAGGAAAACTGGAGGAAGAGTAGTAGCTTTTGGCGCATCGCTTACGGCATTGGCGACAAGATGACTCAATCTAGCTCTGCGCTAGAGATTAAAATTAATAATCTTCAAGAGTATCTTTGCGACAAAATGATCGAGAATCGCCAGCGCGGCTCAATCGAAAACATCAAGAACTTCCGCAAGACTTTTACGGTCGGAAACTGGATGCGCTTTGTTGAAACGGTGGTAAACTTTGCCTCGTTAGCTTTCGTTGCGTTAAAAATCGTTGCGGGCGAGCTTGCAATTGGTCAATTCGCTACAGTAAGAAGCCTTTTGCAGCAGCTTAGCGGCAATATTACGGCGCTCTTCTCAAGTATTGGCAATGCAAACGAAGGTCTCATGAATGCTGAGGATTATCTTAACTATATTCAGACCCCAATTCCGAAGAATGGCGACGTTGTAGTTGAGGGTATTCCTACAATTGAATTTAAGAAGGTATGCTTTACTTATCCTCATGCAACCGAACCGGCTCTGCAAGATGTTAGCTTTGTTTTAAAACCTGGCGACAGCCTTGCGATTGTTGGCGAGAATGGCGCAGGAAAAACAACTCTTATGAAGCTTCTACTCGGCGCTTACACGCCTAGCTCTGGTGAGATTTTAATCAATGGCACTCCTATCAAAAAGATCGAGCGCAGCAGTTATGATCGTCAGCTTGGTGTTTTGCTTCAGGAATATACGCGCTTCCCGTTTGCAGATTTCAAAGACAATATCTGGTATGGAGATATTTCGGAAAAGCTAGATAAGGAGCGCCTAGAGCTTGCTATCAAGGATGCTGGTCTAGAAAAGCTAGTAAAGGCTTTGCCAAAAGGTCTCGATCAGGTGCTTTCCAAAGATTACTTCTTTGAAAATGCTACAGATCTTTCTGGTGGTCAGTGGCAAAGGGTTTGTATTGCTCGTACCTTCTATCGCAATCCGAACGTCTTGCTCCTAGACGAGCCTACCTCCGCGGTTGATGCAAAGGCGGAATATGAAATTTTCAAAAACATTCTTCGTCGTCAAAAGGGCAAATCTACTGTCATCATTTCTCATCGCTTCTCGACCGTCCGCAAAGCTAATCGCATTATCGTGATGGATCATGGCAAAATGGTAGAACAGGGTACACACGAAGAGCTAATCGCAAAAGACGGTCTATACAAAGAGATGTTTACACTCCAGGCCGAAGGCTATGCCTAAAACAAGCATAACTGATATAATAAACATAAGAACAAAAACCGAGAGAGATAAATGCAAATCGAATTAGCTAGTTTTTATGCGCGACTAGGCTCAATCGCCTTGATTATGTTGCTTGGCTTTTTCTTGGGCAAAAAGAAAATTATCGACACGCATACAAACAAAGCAATCGTAAACCTCTTGCTAATGGTTTTTATGCCTGCATCGCTATTTGCGGCTTTTCCGAACGAATATAATCAACAAACGTCTAGTCTATTCGTCTCTGGTCTGGTGGCTGGCTTTGTTGTAATGTTTGCTCTCATAATTCTCTCCAGGATTATTTTTAATAAGTATATCTATAAGGGTGAACTTCGTTTTGAGTCGCAATTTGCTCTCATTTTTAACAATGCTACATTTCTCGGATATCCAATCATCTCGAGCACTTTTGGCGAAGAGGGGATTGTTCCTTACTGTGGTTTTATTATTGCTTTTAATATCGCTTTGTTCTCTTATGGCGTTTTCTTGTTTGAGCGCAAGATTAGCAAGAAGTTATTCCTTGGCATCGTAACGAATCCAAACATCATTGCCGTTATTCTTGGCATGCTGGTCTTCTTGCTCGGTCTCAAGCTTCCAGATTCAATCACAAGTGCTATTGGCTTTACTGGTAACGCAACGACTGCATTATCACTTATTTGTATCGGTTTTATGCTTTCGCATGCAGACTTCAAGAAGCTTATAAAAAAGTGGCGCCTTATTCTTACGGCAGCAATCCAGCTAATTATCGGCCCACTCGTTACCTATTTCTTGCTCTTGGTGCTTCATTTTCCTAATGAAGTTATTATTGTATGTACGCTCATTCAGGCTTTGCCAACCGCTACGAGTCTTGGTCTCTTTGCGGCGAAATACGGCGGCAACGATATCGAATCATCTGAACTAGTTACAATTTCAACAATTCTGTCTATCGTAACGATGCCAGTGATGGTTGGAATATTTTTAGATTAGAGTTAAGATATGGCAGGTAAAGATGTTATACCAAAACCAGTAGACAAGAAAATCGAAAAAGCCTCAAGAACGAGAAGTGAAGTAGGCGAACGCAAATATTCTCCAGAGGAACGAGAAAAACATGAAGCGCTAGAATATCTAAAAAAAGTTGGCTTTTTGCGCTCTGTTAACGATGAAGAGATGCTTCATGGCCGTTCGAGGCCTGACGACAAATCCGAGTTTACGATTGACGCCGAACATGATAATGGTGGTAATAAGGGCGGCAACGGCAAGGATGAAAAGCATTTGAACTGGAATAAGGTGTCTGCATTGTCGACGGGTAATCGCTTTGTGGCAGAGCAGTATGCTAGGGTTCGCTCTGGTGGCGACAAATCAAAAGAAGAGATTTATCGCATCACCTCAAACGATCCTGAAGCGAGCGTAATTGACACAAATTACAGAGCAAAAGACAAGAAAGAAGAAAAGAAGGTAAACGAAGCTTTGCGTAAGCTTCAGATGCCAATTTCGGAGGCTTCTCCTTTTGATTTTGAAGATCGTAGCAAAATTCCGTTCAGTAAGTTAAAACTAAGGCTTTCGTCATTCGCAAGAAAGAAGGCTGGTTTCTTTGATAAGGTCATACCAGATACGGACATCCCGCTTTTGTCTGCAGCGCTTGGTGATTCTGGTATAGCAAAACATATTGCTTCCGCATCGAACAGCAGGCTCATGGTTCGGGATTATAGGAGCGTTCAGAGTTTTGCTCATAAACTCCTGAAGAATGATATGCACTTTGATGGCGCCAGCTATGACGCGGAATATATGACGTCCTGGATGCGTAATGCGCATATTGTGGGTCTTCGTGAACGTCTAAACTCTACTAGGGTAAGAGACGAAAATGGCAAGCGTGTAGATTTTAA
Organism: Candidatus Saccharimonadota bacterium; assembly: GCA_030528815.1. Lineage (GTDB taxonomy): Bacteria > Patescibacteriota > Saccharimonadia > Saccharimonadales > Saccharimonadaceae > UBA2834. The sequence continues at coordinate 9,261 of JAUMYE010000038.1, forward strand.
TAATAATTTCATGCTTGATCTCGAAAGAGTTGATACGGAAGAGAGAAACGAGCGTGCG
>JAUMYE010000039.1 GCA_030528815.1 Candidatus Saccharimonadota bacterium
ATCCTGGATTAAAGCCTCCGATTCAGAGTCGAGCGCAGAGGTTGCCTCGTCGAGAACTAGAATTGGAGCATCTTTCAAGATTGCGCGAGCAATCGAGATACGCTGTCTCTGACCACCAGACAATTTGACGCCACGTTCACCGACGAGAGTATCGTAGCCATCTGGCATCTCAGAGATAAATTCATCTGCGTGCGCTAGCTTGGCTGCATGAATGATTTCTTCGCGACTTGCATCAGGCCTACCATAGGCAATATTCTCTGCGATCGAGCGATGGAACAGAGCTGTATCCTGTGGAACATAGGCAATGTTTTCGCGTAGTGAAATCTGGCGAATCTTACTAATGTCGTGACCATCAACAGTAATTTTACCCTTATCGACGTCAGCAAAACGCAAGAGAAGTTTCGTCAAAGTCGTCTTACCAGAACCAGATAGACCGACTAGACCAACACGTTCGCCAGCCTTAACCTTCAAGTTGAAATCATTAAAGATTGCGCGAGGCGCGTCGGCGTGTTTGAAGGTAATGTTATCGAATTCAATGTTACCCTTCTTAACTTCGATAGACTTGGCACTGGAAATATCCTTAACAGAATCCTCAGTATCAAGAATTGCTGTCATGTCGTGTGCATCACCAAAGACACGGTTTACGGACTTTAGAATATTGTTTACATCCCAAAGATTGCCAACAATCGTAATGGCGTAATCCGAGATAAGGATTAGAGTTGCGATTTCGATGCCAAGATTCTTACCAAAGATTACAAACATCGTCGAAGCAACAACACAGCCAATAATAACGAAGCCGAAGCAAATATCACGGAAGATAACCGCGCGCATTTGATTCATACCTGCGTTGTAGGTTGCGGTACTAAAGTTTGCATAGCGGCGATGCTCGTGCGCTTCGCGACCATAAGATTTAACAGCCAAGATATTAGACATAGAGTCGGCAAGCTGACCAGTCTGCTTAGTTTCGGCGCTTGCATATTTCTCGCTTAACTTTCCGACTTTCTTGAAGCTAACCGTAGCAATAATAGTGTAAAGAATTACAACTGCAACTAGAATTAATGCAAATAGCGGCGCCTTGAATGCCAAGATACCGATGGTCGAGAGAATTGTAAAGGTCAACCAAAGAATCTGGAATATCAAGGTATCAAACAAACGCTCGTAACCACCCACGAATTTGTTCGTCTGAGACACGAGCGAACCCGAAAAGCGGTTACTATGGAATCGCATAGACTGCGTACAGACCTTGTCGAAACAGTAAGTTGCAAGATCATATGCAACCTTTAGTTCTAGCTTCCAAATAGCCCAAATACGGATGTGACCTAGAAGCTCAGAACCGATTAGATAACATGCTAGAAGCCCAATTACTGGCCACATAAAAGCAGACCAGTTCTCAACTGGGTTAATTCCAGCAGAAACTTTGCCGATAATATCGGCAGTAAAATATGGAGCCAATGCCGTGCGACATGCCGTCACAATTGGCGTCACGATAATGCCGGTAGCAAAGAGGCCTTTGTGCTTCTTTGTTGCCTGCCAATAGTAATGGAGCGTCCTTCGCGTAAGCTTACGCTTCTCGCCCTTTCTTTCTTTTTTCATAATCTCCCTTTAATAACCACCCGAGAGATTATTCTCAGATGATTATTCTATTGTTTTAATTGAAAATTTCTTTTTATTTGGTAGTTCACCCTCAAAACCAACCTTTTGACCCATTAGCTGCTTGCCGATTGGCGAAACATTGCTAATTTTGCCATTCAAAGGATCTGCTTCGGTTGCACCAACAAGGATATATGAGCGGCTTTTGCCTTCAACATCCAAAGTAACCGTGCTACCAAGAGCAACCTTATCCGTTTTCTTGTTTTCGATAATTTTTGCATGAAGCAAAATATCTTCGATTTCTTGAATACGACCTTCTACAGTATTCTGTTCGCTGCGAGCAGCACTATAATCTTCGTTTTCACTCAAATCTCCATAAGAACGTGCTAGAGCAATTTTTTCCGCAATTTCTGGACGACGCGCTTTGAGCGCTTTTAGTTCTTCTTGTAAGTCTTTTTTACCAGCTGCGGTAATTTTAACAACATTAGGCATAAATACCTCCTATTTTCTGTCAATCGTGGAAAATCACCACTTATTTTAATACTTTTGGTATTTTACTAATGAACTCTTTTGTTGTCAATAGCTCGCTTTTACCCGTTTTTCTAGATAGAATTTCGACCTGATCATTCTCTAGAGTCTTGTCACTAACGATAACACGGTATTGTTCTGGATTCAAGTTATACAGCTTTTCGGCTTCTTTCATGCCTTTTTCGCCAATGCCAATGAGATAGTACTTATATGGGGCGATTTCTTCTGGCCAGTTTAGACCCTTATCATCGCAGGTCTTCTCTGCAATAACACCCATAGAACGAGCTGGGCCAATGCCATAGCTACCCATAAATACTGGGGTCCTTACACCCTTTTCGTCATTGAAGCACAAATCAAGAGCTTCGGAGTACTTAGTACCGAGCGTGAAAATATTACCAACTTCAGATGCCTTCTGCTTGTCTAGCTTAGCTGGGTCGACGCCTAGCATCTTGAAGGTTTCTTCGTTATAGACTTCTTCGTTAATAGCGATATTCTTTTCGTGATCGATATAGATAATATCCTCACCTGCGTCGCAGATAGTCTGGAATTCGTCACTAAAACGACTAAAGCTACCGCCGCTTGCAAAGGTGCGATATGTACTGTCGCCAATACCTAGGCGCTTAAAGATATTTGTATAACTAATTGCGGCTTTTTCATAGAATTCTTCATGCTGTTCGCGCGTTGCGCAGAAAGAATATAGATCCTTCATAATAAATTCGCGCGTGCGCATAATGCCAGATTTTGCACGAAGCTCGTTACGGAACTTTTTCTGGAACTGGAAGACATAAAGCGGAAGGTCCTTATAGCTAGAGACGTAGCTAGTTAACATATTCGTAATAGCTTCTTCGTGCGTCAAAGCAAGACCAAGCTCGCCGCCAGCATGAAGTTTTGTCTTGAACCAGTCGTCGACGACATCGTCATCCCAACGACCAGACTTTACCCAAGCATCCTTTGGCTGCAAGCTAGACATCTCGATCTCTTGGCCACCAAGAGCGACCATTTCTTCGCGAATAATATCAATAATATTATTTAGAACCTTGCGACCCAAGGGCAGAAAATCATAGACGCCAGCCATTTCCTTGTAGATATAACCGGCACGCAAAAGCAATTGTGCACTGCGGCTCACTTCGTCGCTTGGTGCATTTTTGAGGGTTTTTACGAATGATTCACTGCGTTTCATACTTTCTATCTTAGAACAGCTAATATTTTATTGCAAGAAAATATTTTGATTTCTTGTCAATATTAGCCCGGATATTCATCCATAGAGGTAATTAGGACCTCGCGTGGCTTACTGCCACCTGGCGCAGGACCAACTACGCCGATCTCTTCCAAGTGATCAATGATGGCTGCTGCGCGGCCATAGCCAATATGCAACTGCCTCTGCAAAAGCGAGGTGGACATCTTTCTTGCACGAATACCAATTTCAGCAGCCTGACGTTCGATATCGCCGCCACCCATGCCAGAGTCGCCACCCATGCCCATCATGCCTTTAGCTTCGACATCTTGGGAGATAACTTCGTCGTTATAGTTTGGCGGAGCTTGCTCGCGGAGATAGTTCGTGAGGTTTTCGATCTCTTCATCACTTACATAGGCACCCTGAACACGTTTTGGCTTGCCCATCATCTCGGTAGTAAGGTAGAGCATATCGCCCATACCAAGAAGTTTCTCAGCGCCGCCCATATCGAGCATAACGCGAGAGTCCATATTGTTGTTTACAGCGAAGGCAATACGGCCTGGAATGTTAGCTTTAATAAGACCGGTGACAACCTTAACTTCTGGACGCTGTGTTGCAAGCACTAGATGAATACCCGCAGCACGACCCTTCTGAGCGATACGGACAATCATCATTTCGAGTTCCTTGCCAACCTGCATCATAAGGTCCGCCATCTCATCTACGATAACGACAATATATGGCATCTTGCCTTCGTTGTGTTGCTGAGGATTGCCATCTTCATCAGGAATAGTAACCTTGCCGCCATTTCTCTGCATCTTTGCGTTATAGTCGACGATATTCTTGACGCGCTCTTCCGCCATAATCGAGTAACGGCGCTCCATCTCATTAACTGCCCACTTCAAAGCACTCAAAGATTTTGGCGCATCAGTAATAATTGGCGTCAAAAGATGTGGAATATCCTGGTATGCAGCCATTTCAACCTGCTTAGGGTCGACAATAATCAAGCGAAGATCGGATGGTGAGTTATGGTAAAGCATGGAAGCAATCAAAGTATTGGTCATGACGGACTTACCAGAACCCGTAGTACCCGCGATGAGCAAGTGAGGCATCTTTGCAAGGTTACCAACAACAGTATTGCCAGAAATATCCTTACCAAGCGTGAAGGAGAGCGGTTTATCCACAATCATCTTTTGCCATTCGCTAGACTGCAAAAGCTCATGCAAGCCAACACTACCCTGTTTTTCATTCTCGACCTCAACACCAACAGCGCGAGTGCCAGGAATTGGAGCCTCAATACGAATCTTGCTCTTTGCGAGATTCAACGCAAGCTCTTTATCATAGGTAGCAATCTTGGAAATCTTAACACCCTGAGGTGGACGCAAAGTATACTGCGTAATACGTGGGCCAACGTTAGCCTCTTCAACATCGACGTCGATATTGAACTGCTTCAGAGTATCCTCAATAATATGAGCGATTTTATCCGTATCGCCAGGATCCGCTGGGGAGCGCTTCTTGCTTAGAAGAGTTAGTGGAGGCATCTTCCAGTTAATATCATTCACAGCAACAAGAGCGGTTGGCTCTGGAGCGGCAGCAGGAGCTGGAGCCGGAGCTTCCTCGACCTTAGTATTATCTTTCTTGCGAAGCAAACCACGAGCAACCTTTGGTTTCTCTTCTTCGGCGGTGAGAGCATTAGAATTATTAACCCTAAGGCCTAGGTGGCGGCGTGGACGATCTTCATCATCCTCGATACCGGAATTGCGGCGCATAATGCGAGCATTCTCAGAATCTTCCTCGCTTCTGGTTCCGCGGAATATATCCTGAATCTTATGAAATAGCTGAGCTGGAGTCTCGGCATACATAAATAGAGCCGTAATAACAATCAAGACAACATAAATAAGAATGGAAAGAGGGGCACCTATATTCTTTACGGTATATTCGCTCATGAAGTTGCCAATAACACCACCGGTATGGTTAGTAGAGCCATAGCTTGGCGCACCAAACACACCACAGAAAAAGAGAAGTAATAATACCGAGGCAATCCATACGACCGTAGGAAGATTATTGCCTTCCGCACGGAAGATTTTTACTGCAAGATAAATAAGAATGAAAGGTAGAAGATAGGTCGCATAACCAAATACATACATCAAACCTTCTTGCAATGGCGTTAATAATGCTGCGCCCTTCGGCTTGAACCAAGCTGCTGTCAAAATAACAGCTAGGAGCATCATAAAAACTGCGCCAACTTGCTTCCAGAAAACATTTGGCACTTCGTATGTATTTTTAGCCTCTGGGGCTTTTTTCTTTCTACCTCTCTTTTTAGCCATAAGGGTATTATACCATATTTTTAGATAAGCAAAAAGACCTCTCCGAGGAGAGGTCTTTACTGCAACCTTATATTAGTTAACTACTTTAGCCAATCAAGGTAATCATCGATATCATCTAGATAATCGCTGTAGCTACTCTTCTTGGCATACATGCTAACGATTTGGCTAATAAAGACCATGATCATAGCAACGGAGCCAACACCAAGAGCAACTAGAGTCATAATGCGTAGAAGCTGAGTCTTGCCGCTTGCGATGGACTTAGCAACAAATGCGATAACGCCAGCTACTAGAGCCATGATTACGGTTGGTAGGAAGCCGCTTAGCCATAGAGTGCCCTGAAGATGATAAACGCTAGAAGTCTTACCAATACCGATGAGGGAGGTAAGAATCATGCTAATCATATCGATAGCAAATAGTACTAGAAGTACTAGGTTTACCTTGAAGATGAACTTCCAAGCTTTTGTAATTGCGCCTGCATCTGTAATCTTGCCTACAGTTAGGAAGCTTACGAGACCTAGCACGAATGTTAGGATACCCATGAAGAAGTATGAGTACATGCTATTACTGAAGCTACCAAGGATATTATCGAATGGAATCTCGAAAATCCATTTGCCCTTTGTAAAACCAGCGATTGCGTTGAAGATTGCTGCTACGCCAAAGAAAATTGCGCCTGCTGTTGCAAATGCGTTAACATAAGCAATCTTGCTTCCGTCAACTTTCATTTTTGGCATTTTCACCTGCTCCACTACAGGTGCTTGTGAAGTATGGTTGGCTTCCGCCATCATTTTTCTCCTTTTAGAAAAATTATATTACAATTCAATAATAAACATTTTTTTAAATATTGTCTAGCAAAAGCTTTTCGTGAAACACAAAAAATCCACCATATAATCTGGTGGATTTTTCATGGGATTATTAATCCTGTTTTACGCCACGCATTGATAGCCCGAGACGACCTTTTTCGTCGATAGAATCAAGGCGAACCTTAATTTCTTGACCAAGCTTCAATACGTCTTCAACCTTTGCAATTCTCTTTTCGGAGATCTGAGAGATATGAAGCATACCGTCAACATTTGGCATAATGTTTACAAATGCGCCAAAGTCTTTAATAGTAACGACTTTACCGTTGTAGATTTTGCCAACTTCCGGTTCTTCTACGAGGCCTTTAATCCAATCGAGAGCCTTCTTGATCTTTTCTCCATCAGAAGATGCGATTGTAATTAGACCATTCTCTTCGATATTGATTTCTGCGCCAGTTTCGGTAGTGATCTTGTTGATTGTTTCACCGCCCTTACCGATAACTAGACCAATCTTATCTGGATTAATCATGAGTTTCTCGATATGAGGAGCATATGGGCTAAGATGATCGCGTGGACCAGGAAGGACGCTTAGCATATGTTCAAGAATAAACATACGACCAGCATGAGCCTTCTTAATGGCTTCAGACAAGACAGAAATAGGAAGACCATGAACCTTCATATCCATCTGCATTGCAGTGATACCTTCGGTAGTACCAGTAACCTTGAAGTCCATATCGCCAGCAAAGTCTTCCGCATCCATCAAGTCAGTCAAGACGTATGGCTTGTCACCATCCATCATAAGACCCATAGCAACACCAGAGACTGGGCGCTTCAATGGAACACCTGCATCCATAAGAGCTAGACAGGAGCTACAAGTTGCAGCCATAGAAGTAGAACCGTTCTGAGACATAATGTCGGTTACACTGCGGATTGCATATGGGAATTCTTCTTCGCTAGGAAGAACTGGAAGAAGCGCACGTTCTGCCAAGTAGCCATGACCAATCTCGCGACGACCTGGGCTGCCCATGCGAGAACATTCACCAACAGTATAGCCAGGAGCGTTATAGTGGTGCATATAACGGCGAGAACCGTCAGTAGTTTCCATAGTATCAACTAGCTGAGCATAGCTGAGTGGTGCCAAAGTAACAGCGTTTAGAGCCTGAGTTACACCACGGGTAAACAAGCTGGAGCCATGAACACGTGGCAAAATGCCAACCTGTGAGCTTAGTGGGCGAACCTCGTCAAGCTTACGACCATCTGGGCGGACGCCCTTCTCGATAATATTCTTACGAACATCGCGCTTAACGGCTAGCTCGAAAGCTTCGCCATATTCATCACGGAAGTGTTCATCATAATATTTTGTGCGGACGGTCATCTTTTCTTCGTCGCTCATCTTATCTGTAACGCCAGCTTCTTCGTCAGAAACAATCTTCTGGCAAAATTCATCGTGCATAGCATACTTTAGATCAGAGATAAGCTGATTGCGCTCAATGGTGTTGCTGATGCGGAATTTCTCATCAAGCTTACCAACCATCCAAGCATCAACCTGATTCTTGACTTCTTCGCTAGGAAGCATAAGGGTATATTCCTGTTCGACAACGCCAAGCTTTTCGCGGAGCTCGTTCTGGAGCTTAATAGCAGGCTGTAGCTGCTCGAGACCCCATGCCATACCATCAATGATGACGTCTTCTGGAACTTCGTTTGCGCCAGCTTCAACCATCGTGATACCAGAATCTTTACCAGCAACAACAAGGTCAAGATCAGAAGCTTCGCGTTCTTCTGGGCTTAGGAATGCCTTATATTCGCCATTTACGCGACCAATGCGGAGACCGGCAATTGGGCCATCAAATGGAACACCGGCAAGCATCAATGCGCTAGATGCAGCAATCATAGCAATTACATCCGGGCGGAAGCTTGGATCCATAGAAAGGACCGTAGAAACTACCTGGATTTCCTGACGGTAACCCTTTGGAAATAGTGGGCGAATTGGGCGATCGATAAGACGAGCAACCAAAACAGCCTCTTCAGAAGGTTTGCCTTCGCGCTTAATAAACTTACTGCTAGAAATCTTGCCAGAAGCGTAGTAGCGTTCCTGATATTCAATTGTTAGCGGGAAGAAATCCTGCATGATTGGCTTATTACCGACAACGACCGAGCCGAGAACGACAGTATCGCCGTAAGTAACGAGAACTGAAGAAGTGGTACGGAAGCCAACGCGGTTAACTTCGAGGCCAAGTTTGCGACCACAAAAATCAGTCTCAAGCTTCAGAGTTTTCTTGCCGCTTGGATTAATGATTTCCATCAAAAACTACCTTTCTTCGAGAAAATAATAAGTATCTAGCGCCTTGCTTAAAGCGGTAAATATCTATCATTTTCTCGATATTATTTACTACCTATATTATACCACGGTGGCGCTTCGTTCGGAAGTTGTAGCTACTTTAATTGTTCTCTCGAACGTATGGATTAGCTTGCGATTTTCGCAAGTTAATACACCTTAGCGTTATTGGCTTATCTGTAAAAACTTGCAGATTTTGCAAGCTAAAGGCCATATAACAAAAAATCGGCGTCGAGCGATTTTGATAGATTTGCGTTTTTCCAATCTTTCTGATATACTAGCTTTACATCCGCGAGTGGTG
>JAUMYE010000040.1 GCA_030528815.1 Candidatus Saccharimonadota bacterium
GTAGAAAGAGTGATAAATAGGGGAAATTATGGATTTTGAAAAAGCGACAATTCAGCAGGGGGAGATGTATCTTGGAAAGTTGATATTGGGAATCCTTCAGCAATATGGCGGTAGGGCTGAGCGCTCCGAAATACGCGAGCGTTTGCTTGACGAAAACGAAGATGTGGCGCATTTTGCTCAGGTTATAAAAACCAGCAAATCTAGTGGTAAAGATTGGCATCCCTTTGACTATAGATTTAATTTTGCCATAAAGAACTTGATGATTGCTGAGTTTTTAGTATATTCCAGGAACAATCCGATAATTACTCTTACAGAAAAAGGGATGAGTGTTAATCTTGATATTTTTGATCCGAATGAGGAGATATGGCCAATTGCTAAGGAGTATTGGGATAATAAACATCAAGAATCGAAGCGGAGACGAGATGACGGTGAAGAAGATGAAAAATCCGATGTTGACGAAATGAGCGAATACGAGGAAGATTTTAAAACGAAGCTTCTTGAAGCAATCTCTAAAATGTCTCCAAAGAAGTTCGAGCTATTCTCACGTGCATTACTAAATAAGATGGGTGTTGAGTTTACTCAGATTGGAACTCAAATCAGTAATGATGGCGGCATAGATGGATATGGCTATAGTAGGACTGATGATGTTAGGACCTCGCGCGTTGTTATCCAATGTAAAAGATGGCAAGGGAACGTTGGCTCGGTAGAGATTGACCAATTCTTGGGCGCCATGAATAAGCATCAGGCTGATTACGGTATCTTTATTACTAATTCGCGCTATACGCCATCTGCACGTGATGCAGCTCGTGCTGGTACTCCTATTACTCTTATTGACGGCGATGAATTGGTGCGTTTAGTAAAGAAATATCAGTTATATATCATTCCAGTTACGACTTATATTCTCGATGATTTTTATGAGAACGAATAATTGGTAAAACTCAGCCCCTCGGGGCTGTTTTTCGTTGCTCAAGATAACTCTATTCTCAATCTGATATAATATACCCATGTACGACAAATTCAGCGAATTCATCAAAGACAAGCAGCATATCTGTATTATTCAGGCCGAGAATCCTGACGGTGATTCGCTGGGTTCTGCTCTTGCGCTCGAGGATGCCCTCGTTGGCAAGGAAACCTCCCTTTATTGCCCTGTCGAAATTCCGAAATATATGCGCTATTTCGAGGGTTGGAGCCGCGTAGATATCGAGTTCGCTTGGAAGGCTGACGCTTTCATTATTGTCGATACCGCCGCAAATATCCTTCTCTCCAAACTCCTTGACGATCCTGCTATTAAAAACTGCCTATATAACACCCCAGTCTTCGTTATCGACCATCACGAAACTGAGCCAGATCTCGAATTCCCATACGAATCCATCATTGAGCCAATGTCTAGCTGCTGTGGTCTTATCTATAAAATCCTCAAGGATCAAAACATTACCATCTCTAAGCAATGTGCCGAAGACCTTCTTTATGGTATTCAATCCGACACTCTTGGCCTAACTACCGCCTCTACGACCGCCGAAGATTTCCGTACTGCTGCCGCTCTTCTAGATTGTGGCCTTGAAATTGCAGACATGGAAGAACGCCGTCGCGAGCTTTCAAAGAAATCTCCACGCATCCTAGATTACAAAGCAGACCTTATTAAACGTGTAGAATATCACCTTGATGGTCGCCTTGCTACTGTTCTAATCCCATTCGAAGACATCCAGGAATTCTCCGACGAATACAATCCAAACGTCCTCATTCTTGAAGAGCTTCGCATGGTTCAAGGCGTAGAAGTTGCAATCTCTATCAAAACCTATCCTGACGGCAAGCTAACGGGCAAAATCCGCTCCACGAAGCCAGTTGCTGATCAAATCGCTGGATACTTTGGTGGTGGCGGTCATCCTTACGCCGCAGGCTTCCGTATTTACGAAAACTACGAAGAAACCCTCAAAGAAATTATCGGTGCCACAATCAAAGCGCTCGAAATTACAGACTAAAAAAGACGCCCTTGAAAACGGGGCGTCTTTTTGTGTTGAACTTCAAAGTTTGCTAAAATATAAGCATGAACGGGTTGGGCTATCTCGATATTAATCTTCAGAAAATTAAGAGTCGTATAGATTTTTGTAACTATCTTTCGGTTGCACAGATATTTTTGCAAGACAATTTTCTTTTAAATAGGCCACTAAGCGAAGCAGATATTAAGCCTCGCCTCCTTGGCCACTGGGGCACTTGTCCAGGCATTAATATTGCCTACGCAAACCTCAAGGCCCGCTTCCCAAAGATGCAATTTATTCTTGGTCCTGGCCATGGTTTTTCTGCTTTGCAAGCCAACCTCTACTACGATGGCGACCTAGAAGAATACTATCCAGAAGCCACTAAAAACCTTCGCGGCATCGAATATGTCTGCAAGAATTTCTCTTGGCCTTATGGCTTCCCATCTCATGCTAGCCCAATCACTCCAGGTGTAATCGCCGAAGGTGGTGAGCTTGGCTATTCTTTGGCTACCGCCTATGGTGCTGCTCTTGGTAAACCAGATAAGTTCATCGCGGTACTTATTGGTGATGGCGAACTCGAAACCGCTACAGCTCTCGCGAGCCTAAACCTAAACAAGCTGCTCAACTCTGATGCCAATGGCCGCGTCCTTCCGATTCTTCATCTAAACGGCTACAAGATTTCTGCGCCAACTATCTATGGTCGCAGTAGTGAGCGCGAACTTTTGCAACTCTTCCGCGGCTTTGGTTTTGATCCAATTATTGTAGATGGCACAAATAATGACGAATTCCAGCAGGCCTTGAATAAACTAAACCGCAACAGCTTTATTATTATGCGTACGCCAAAGGGTTATTCTGGCCCAATGCAGCTCGACGGCTTAAAGCTAGAAGGAAACTGTGCTTCGCATCAAGTTCCGCTTCCGCAGGCAAAGACCGACCGCAAGCAGCTACAAATGCTCGAAGATTGGCTAAAATCTTACAACTTTAAGGAGCTCTACGATGAATTCATCTCAAAATAATCTTGTGCCTGGCGAAGAAAAATGCCACATTGCTGGAACTTTCGGAACCTTCCTTAATGAAGCTCTAGATAGAGACCAAGATTTTTATTTCTTTTCTCCTGACGAGACAACCTCGAACCGCATGCAACAGGTCTATGATGTAACTGATAGGGCTTGGACGCGCGAGGTTAAGGCTTGGGATAAGAATCTTGCTCCTGACGGCAAGGTTATTGAAATGCTCTCCGAGAATACTCTCTTTGCTGTCTTGGCTGGCCATATTTTGAGCGGCGGTAAGGGCGCAATGACGAGTTATGAGGCCTTCCTCCCGATTATTTCTTCTCAGCTAGATCAACACTTGAAGTTTTTGAAGCAGAGCAAAGAGGTTTCTTGGCGCCCGTATTATAATGCGCTAAATATTCTTTCGACCTCTTGCTGGCAGAGGCAGGACCATAATGGTTATACACATCAGAATCCAGCTCTTATTACGAGCCTATTGTCTAAGCCTTCTAATCTTGCAAACTGTTTCTTTCCGGTAGACGATAATGCTGCCGAGGCGGCTTGGAAATATATGTATAATTCCAAGAATGTTGTAAATCTTGCAACATTTAACAAGAATCCTCAACCGCGCTGGATAGATAGCAATCATGCGAACTTCCAGATAGAAAACGGTGGCGCTTCAGTCTTCCAATTTGCTTCCGATGATGCTCCATGGGTAATTGTTGCTGGCATTGGCGACTTGCCAACACAGGAAGCTCTCGAAGGCATCAAGCTCGCAAAAGAGAAATATCCAGAGTTAAAGATTAGATTTGTGAATATCGCAGCTTTGAGTTACGGTGCTATCGGCACTACGGATAACAAGCTAAGTCAAGAGAAGTTCTACGAACTCTTTGGCGACTGGCCAGTTGTTGTAAACTTCCATGGCTACGCAGATAGTCTTCGCGCGATCATTTCTAACTATACTGATCCTCGCCGCTTCCATATTCATGGTTACGAGGACGAAGGCTCGACTACTTCGCCGCTAGACGAATTGTCTCGCAACCGCTGCTCGCGTTGGGATATTGCGGCAGATATTCTTGAGATTGTCGAGAAGCAGGACTTATCTTCCGAGATGATCGACAAGAAAGTCAAGAATGCCGAATACGCCAAGATGTATGGTGTAGACGAATAGTTACTTGTCCAACCTGTCAAAAAACGTATGTAATTACTTGCGATTTTCGCAAGTAATTACACCTTAGCGAAAATGGCCTATCTGACATTGCTTGCGGATTTTGCAAGTAATCACATATATCACAAATAGGGTATCCGTATAAATTATTGAAAAATATAAGATATATGCCCCTATATGCTAAAATACAGATATGAGCAAGTTAATCCTTATTACTAACCCGGGTAGCGCCTCCCGCAAATATGCGCTTTATGATGGTGAAGAACTTCTCGCCAATTTCCATTTTGAATACGAGGGTAAAAAAGTCGTCTGCACGATGAAAGACCCAGAGGGCAAGAAGACTAAGATCGAAGTAAAATGCAAAGATCTTAACGAGGCTATTTCTGCTGTTCCTCAGATTCTTGCTGATCAGCAGTTTACGAACGACAAGAACAAGCTTCAGGCTGTCGTAGTTCGTATTGTCGCCCCTGGTGATTACTTCACAGAAGACCACGTTGTCGACGCAGAATACATGAAGAAGCTCGCTGAGGCAGAGAAGCGTAACCCAGTTCACGTTCCAACTACCGCGAACGAAATCAAGGGTGTCCGCGAAAACTTCCCAGGCGTCAAGATCATTTCCGTTTCCGACTCCGCTTTCCACTGGGCAAAGCCAGATACTGCAAAGTATTATTCCTTCGACCTAGATATCGCTAACGAACACGAAATCAAGCGCTATGGCTACCATGGTCTAAGCTATGCCTTCATCTCTCGCTACATGAAAGAACGGGGCATCCTTCCAGAAAAGCTCATTGCTGCTCACCTTGGTTCTGGTAGCTCCGTCTCTGCAATTCTTAACGGCCTAGCAATGGATAACTCTATGGGTTACACCCCAGCCGAAGGTCTTGCAATGTCTACCCGTATCGGTACCATCGACGCTGCTGGCGCTCTAGCTCTAAAGAAGGCTCTAAAGATTACTTCCGACGAAGAATTCTTGCTATACATCAACAAGAAGTGTGGTCTCCTTGGTATCTCTGGCAAATCTGACGATATGCGCGATATTATCCAGGGTCGTGACGAAGGCGACGCAAAGATGACGCTTGCACACTCTATCTTTGTTTACCGCGTTCAGGCTTACATTGGTCAGATGGCTGCTATGCTTGATGGCGCAGACGCTCTTGTCTTTGCTGGTACTATCGGTGAACGTTCTGTCGAGATTCGCCACTTCATCGCAAACAAGCTCGGCTACCTTGGCTTCAAGCTTGACGACGAGAAGAACGAAAATCCAGAATTCACTGGTCATCACGCTTTGATCTCTGCTGCAGATAGCAAGCCTATCTACATCGTCGAAACTGACGAAACCGCACAGATGATCTATCGTGCACAGGAACTTCTCAAAGAAGACGAAGAATAATCATTCCAAATAAAAATGCGGGTTCCCAAAGCTCGCATTTTTTGTGTTTGCTAAAAATAAGGTGTTTTACCGTGCTAAACTAGATATATATGGAGAAATTATTGGGTTATTTTGTGCCAGAACGTTATGAGCTGGATTTTCGAATAAATAAAGACAAAACAAAAATCGCCGCACGTGCAACTATTACCGGCGAGGTTAAACATGGTGAGATTCGCCTACATTCTGTAGATTTGGATATCAAGAACGTCCTTGTAGATAATGTTGAAACTGACCGCTATCGCACAGATAATGGCGAGCTTTTTATTCCGGACATTGAAAACGGCACGCATTCTATCATTGTTAATTATTCTTTTGTTCCTACCGCCAATATGCAGGGCGCTTATCTTTCGACCTACAAGAAAGATGATCAGGAATACCGTATCGTTGCTACGCAGTTCGAGAGTCATTATGCTCGCGAATGTTTTCCGTGCGTTGATGAGCCGGCTGCAAAAGCTGTCTTTAAGCTCAAGATTACCAGCGAGGATTCAGAGGATACTATTCTTTCAAATATGCCAAGCGACCTCGTAACGCATAACGATGGTGTTGTAACCGCAGATTTTCCAGATACTCCAAAGATGTCTACTTACTTGGTGGCTTTTGCTGTCGGTAGATTTAATTATGTCGAAACCAAATCTTCTCATGGTGTTCGCATTCGTTCTTATGCTGGTCTTCACCAGCCAGTCGAAGATTTGCAGTATTCCGCAGACTTTGCCGCTCAGGTTCTAGATTTTTATGACGATACCTTTAAGACTCCATTCCCGCTTCCGAAGATGGATTTGTTGGCTCTCCCAGATTTTGAAGCTGGCGCCATGGAAAACTGGGGTCTTACGACCTATCGCGAGATTGCGATGCTTGCCAACGAGAAGTCCAGCCTTGAACAGAAACTCTATGTCTGTACGGTTGTCGCGCATGAGCTTTCGCATATGTGGTTTGGCGACCTCGTAACTATGAAGTGGTGGAACGATTTGTGGCTTAACGAATCCTTTGCCAACCTCATGGAAGCTTACTCGGTGGACAAACTTCGCCCAGAGCTTTGTGCTTGGGATGACTTTAATACTTCGGCTGTGCTTGCATCGCTTCGCCGTGACTGCTTGCCAGGTGTTCAATCTGTCCGCGTAGATGTTAAGAATGTTGAAGATATTGCCAATCTCTTCGACGGCTCCATTGTCTATGGCAAAGGCGCTCGCCTCATGCGCATGCTTATGAGTACTATCGGGGAAGATAAATTCTTCCAAGGTCTTGCAGATTACTTCGCAGAGCATAAATACGGTAATACTGAAGCCGACGACCTCTGGAATGCTCTCAGTAAATATACAGACTTCGACGTTTGCGAGTTTATGACACCATGGCTAGTAAACTCTGGCTATCCAGTTGTCGACGCAAATACTGGCGAGCAGCACCGTTTCTTGCTTGTTGGCGAAGGGGAGAATTATAGTTATCCAATCCGCGAGCTAAAAGACGACCTATCTGGCCACTATCTAATCAAGCTTAGCGAAGAGGCTTTGCAGGATAAGCTCGCTCATTTGTCTGATCTTAGCAAAGAGCAGAAGCTTCGTCTCCTAATCGACCGCCGCTATCTTGCCAAGACTAGCGAGGTTTCCAGCGCATCGTTGCTAAACCTACTAGATGCCTTCAAGAACGAGACTGATGCTGTAATCTGGGATATGCTCTCGGTTATCGTAGGCGACCTAAAGGTATTCTTTGATCCATATACGGAAGAAAAGCGCAAATATCAGGCAAAGGTTGGCGAG
This sequence comes from Candidatus Saccharimonadota bacterium, assembly GCA_030528815.1. Taxonomy (GTDB): domain Bacteria; phylum Patescibacteriota; class Saccharimonadia; order Saccharimonadales; family Saccharimonadaceae; genus UBA2834. Next base: position 7,317 of record JAUMYE010000040.1, read on the forward strand.
ATTGCTAGAGCTCAGTTCGAGCGCCTAGGTGTTGCCGCCAAGGAAGGCGATACGGATAATGATAAGCGCCTCCGAGGAATTATTATGAGCATGATGCGCTTCTCTAAGGATGAAGAATACAAGAAGCAGATTAATGATACTTATGCAGATAAAGATATTACTACCGTAGACGAGGACCTTCGCTGGGTAGTATCCGCAAGCCTCCTCCGCGAGAATAACGATTTATCTAAGAAGTATTTCGAAATCTATTGCACGACTCACGATGCCGCTCTAAGGCGAGACATGGGAGGCGCACTAGTTGCTAGCCGAGATAAAGATACCTTGGTTGGCTACCTGCCAAAGCTAGAAGATGGCACGATTCGCCCACAGGACAGGTTCACATTCTTCTATCGCTTATCTGGAAACTATGTTGCGCAGCATGAAGTTCTTGGCTGGATGTACGATAAGTGGAATTGGCTCGCAAAAGAAGAGGGTGACAAGACGATATCGGACTATCCAAGATATATCGCTACGATTATCCGCACTCAGGAAGAAGCCGATAGATACAAGGCATTCTTCGAGCCAAAGATTGGCGAAGCTGCGATAACTAGGGAAATCAAGGTTGGTCTAGCAGATATCGAAGCCAAGCTAAAACTCATCCACGAGGATCAGCAAGCTGTATTCGATGCATTAAATTAATAATATATATTAGATAAAAGCTTGATAAATAACCACAAGCGTGTTAACCTAAAATTAGTTTGATACAGAATTATATATATAACACCGTCAAAAGATTAAAGCTCAAACTAGAGCAAGTCTTTGGCGGTGCTTTTTCTGCTCAATATATTAATAAGCAGGCCAGCTACCGTTATGTATATAAGGATGATCGTAAGACTTTGAGGAGGCAAAAGCCGGGTAAATAGCGCGAAATAAGCATAGAAAACCTGATTTTTACCCTAAAAACGCAAAAAAGTGCGTAATTTTGAAAGATTTTTGAAAAAAGTACTTGCATCGCATTCGTTTTTGCGATAATATAAGGACAGTTCAATTGAAGTTCAGCAAAAATCCAATCAAAAACGGATATGAACCTCTCAATATAGTGTGATAAATTGCGAGAAATCTTCACATATAAATATATGTGATGCACACAGACGACTTGGGATAATTCCTATGACGTTATTATTTCTTGCGTTGAAATTTATCTATTAACAATTTGAATGACAACATAGGAAATTAATATTGGCGGTATCAATTCGAAAGAATTAATACAACTTGTAATTGAACTTCAATTACTAGTTAAGTCAATGCATAAAAAGGTACATAAGGGCACTGATAGTGGATGCCTTGACAATTACAACCGATGAAGGACGTAGAACTCTGCGATAAGCTTCGGGTAGCTGAGAACAAGCTTTGATCCGGAGATTTCCGAATGGGGAAACCTAATACGAGTCATGTCGTATTGCATTTATCTGAACACATAGGATAAATAGACGGGAACCAGCCGAACTGAATCATCTTAGTAGGTTGAGGAAAAGAGAATAACCAATGATTCCGAAAGTAGTGGCGAGCGAAATTGGAACAGCCTAAACCTTAAGATAACCTAACGGTTTAACGACCTGAGTTATTAAAGGGGTTGCGAAATTAGATAATTTTTATGCTGAGTAGCTTTACGGCTGTTCAGCATAAAAACCAACAGCGTTAACTGAGTGGATAAAGATACAATCCTTTAGATCGT
>JAUMYE010000099.1 GCA_030528815.1 Candidatus Saccharimonadota bacterium
GCGCATGCCGCCAAAACCATAACGCTTTGCGCGAGCTTCCATGATAGCAATCTCACGGTTCTGCTTCGCAATCATTTCTGGGGAGCCATAGCAAAGAAATTCTGACGTCTTGCCAGGCGTTAGGCGTGGCGCCGAGAAGTTCCTACCTTTTGCATCGAGTCCCATTTTGCTCCTAGTTTAGCCCGTTAATAATTACGTAGCTATAGTACGCAATGAAGATAGCGAGGAAAATTGCGCCTTCTTTGCGACCAATGCGCCTGTCTTTCCAGGTAAAGAAGAATAGCAAAACAGTACTCAGAAGCATAACTGCGGCATCAATATACGAGAACGAGAAGCTGGAAATGCCGCCAATAGCAAACACTGGAACACCAGCCACAATACCAATATTGAAGATGTTTGAACCCACAACGTTACCGATTGCAATATCGCACTCGTTCTTGCGTGCCGCAATGATAGAAGTCACAAGCTCCGGCAAAGACGTACCAAGAGCAACGACCGTCAAGGCGATAATCGCATCAGAAATGCCGATGATTGAGGCGATTTTGCTAGCAGAATCGACAACACAGTTACTACCAATAATAATGCCAGCAATACCGATTACGACAAATAGAACTGCCTTCCAGAGCTTCATTGGAGGCTTATCTTCGGAGTCTTCTTTAGTAGATTCAGTTTCAGCTTCGAGCACTTTACTCTCTTCTTTCTTCTCGGCAGCCTCTTCCTTGTTTTTGCGAATACGGCGGCGAGTCGTAGCGATAAGGTAGTACATAAAAATGCTAAATGCGACCACCAAAACAGCACCATCCTGCCTTGTGAAGGAATTATGATCGCCAGCCTGAAGCAAGACATCGCACATTAGGATTGCCAACATAACAGTTAGCAAAATCATAATAGGAATTTCTTTCTTTAGCGTGCTGTTCTTTACAGGAAGCGGACGGATTAGCGACGCAGCGCCAAGAATAAGAAGAACGTTCAAGATGTTTGAGCCAACAACGTTGCCGAGCATCATGTCCCCAGTGCCAGCAAGAAGAGATTTTACACTAACCGCGAACTCTGGAGCAGAAGTACCAAAAGCAACAATAGTAAGGCCAATAAGGATTTTTGGCATACCAAAGCGAGTCGCAACGCCACTTGAGCCATCAACAAATACATCGGCACCTTTAATAAGAAGCACGAAGCCAACAATAAGAAGAATAATCTGTAATAGTATTTCCATAAAACCTATCTTATCACTTTAAGTTTTTTCTAGCCAAATCCTCAGTTAGCTACTTGTTCCCCTCTGCAATATGGAGACGACGGCCGCCGCCATTAAAGATATTCACCGATGGTTCGAAGGTCTTATTGAATGAAGATTTCGAGCTATTTCGATAGAAAATACCAGAGGAAGCATCCCTTGTCTTTGCAATAGTCGTATAGGCACCACTATCGCACATCTGAATAATGTAGCAAAGCTGACGAATGCCCTTTGCTTCATCTTCGCCGCCACCAAGACAATCTTTCGCTAATCTCAAACAAAGAGAGTTCAGCGCATCACTAGCTTTCTTACGTTTTTCTTTCGGTACACCAGGAATAATGCGTGCTTCAGCCATCAACTCCTTGCCTTCACCAATCATACCCAATATAAGCTCCTGATTCTCTGGACTAATACCAATTTTATCCAAGAAGTCGATTGCATAGCTCTCGTTATAAGCGCTCTGAATAAGATCACGCTCAGCACGAGTCTTAGCGTTCTTATATTCTGGAAGTTTCGCAGCCTCTGATTTTCCGATATCGTGAATAAGCATAGAAAGGCGCGTAATTGGAAGAAGTTTGGCAGGTATTTTATCGGCAAAATTTTCATCAAACAGACGAAGCATTGTGCCAGTATGTTCTTCTAGGGTGAATTTTTCCCAAACGCCAGAGTCAGACTCAAATACGTCTTTGTAACCAGGAACCTTTTTTGCTAGGTCTAAAATCTGTTCCGGCCTAATAAAGCTATCTAATTCAAGGCCAGCAACTAGCCAATCTGGCTTTTTCCCTGACACAGCAGTTACTGGAACTTCCATAAGACTATCAATTTTCAAAGCAAGACGACCAAAAGTCTGCATGCGCTTCCTACGCG
>JAUMYE010000041.1 GCA_030528815.1 Candidatus Saccharimonadota bacterium
TGCTCGGTGACGGTGCAGAATATCTGAGACCGATCATGGACGCTCTGCTTCCCTAATCTTGTCTAAAGTAAAAAGATTCCTTCAAAAAGGCGGCACGTTTTGTGTCGCCTTCTTTTTGTCTTATTTTAGTCCAGCTATTCTTGCAATATGGAGTAGGAGTGGATAGTCTTCATTTACGTCGAGCTCATGCAAGGCGTTGATGCCTTCGACGGTTTGCAACTCGGTTAGGATATCGTCGAGGTTTTGGCCAGCGTGAAGTTTTTTGCCGCAGGTATAGTTACGTGAAGTGTCGCTGCTACAGGTGAGGACGAGATCGCCAATACCGCAAGCTAGTTCGGCGGTGTCTGGGTTGGCGCCGTGCTCGAGCAAATATTTGCGCATTTCGGCATGAGCGCGGGTGATTAGGGCTGCGACGGCATTTTCGCTATCGCTATTAAAACCAGCGCCGATTGCATAGGCGTTTTTGAGCGAGCCACAAAGTAGAACACCCTGGATATCTTGGCAGATTTCGATTTCAATCTGTTGGTTAGCAAAAATATCTACAGCGAGCTGGTTGGTGGCGGTAAGCATAGATTGTTTGCCGTCCATAATTTCCTGAGCGAAAGTCGGGCCAGAAAGAATGGCGAAGTTATCAAAATCTTTAAAGATGTGTACGTCGCGAAGGCCCTTGGTTGCTAGGAAGGTTGGTAGTTTTTTGTATTCTGCTGGATAGTTTTCAAGGAAAGACGGTAAGAAGTTAGAAGGAATACAGATAATGACAGCCTCGGCATTTTTTACTGCTTGCTCTAGGCTGACATCTGGCACGATGTTTGGATCAAAAAAGCTTAGGTCGTGGCCATTATTCGAGACAATCTTACCAAGCGCACGTCCGTAAGCGCCGGCGCCAAGAATTGCAATCTTCATAGTTCTAGTTTAGCATAATCTCTATTTATAGATACGAGGAACGCGTTTGCTGATACTGCAAAGCACTTCGTATGGGATTGTTTCGAGATAATCTGCGGTTTCCTTGATGTGTTCTTTGTCTCTTAGGAGCTCTACAGTATCGCCAACTTTGACAGTGTCGTCGATTTTAACAAAAAGCATATCCATGCAGATGTTGCCAACGATTTCGTAAGCTTGGTTGTTGATATAAACGTTTCTGCCCTTGTTTTTGCGGATAATTCCGTCGGCGTAACCAATAGGAACGACGGCGATTTTGGTTGTTTCGTTTGCGACAAAGGTACCGCCATAGCCAAGGCTCTCCCCAGCTTCTAGGATGTTGATTTGGATAACTTCGCTCTTGAGTGAGAAAGTGGATTTTAGACCAAGTTCGGCCGGAGCATAGAAGCCATACATTGTAATGCCAAAGCGGCAGGCATTTACAAAGTCTGGCTTTGGATAGTTGAGAGTAGCTTCGCTGGCGCCAGTGTGAACGATTTTGATTTCGTTTAATGGAAGCTGAGTAGTAAGCTCTTGGAATTTCTGGATTTGAGCTTCGGTATGCTCGTGGCTATCTGTATCGTAGATATGAGTATAGATACCCTCGACGTTTTCTAGAAGGCTATATGCTTCGGCGAGTTCGCTTTCGTCTTTGAAACCGAGGCGATTCATGCCGGTGTTAACTTTTAGATGGGTTTTGATGCCAGAAAAAGCTTGGTCTGGCGCATTTTTAACGTAATCTAGATTGCTAATTGTGAGTGTGATGTTGTTTTCTTTGGCTTTATTTAGGCCAGAATATGGAATGATGCCAAGACAAAGGATTGGCGTTTCTGGATGAAGCTCGCGAACTTCTAGGGCTTCTTCGAGCGTGGCGACAGCAAGATAATTACAACCCGCATCGAGCATTGGCTGGATTGCTTTTAGGCCGTGACCATAACAATCTGCTTTTACGACCGCGAAGCGGTAATCGTAATTAGAAAACTTTTGGTTTAGAACTTCGAGATTGTGGCGGATAGCTTCAAGATTAATCTCGGCATAAGTGTTTCGATGCATTATTTCTCCAAAACAATAAGATTTTCGATATGTGGCGTGCGTGGGAAGAAGTTGAATGGCTGGGCAGCAGAAATCTTGTACTTCTCTGCAAGAAGCGCAGCGTCTCTAGCCTGCGTAATTGGATTGCAGGAAAGATAGATGACTTTCTGTGGCTCAACTTCAAGGATTTTGTCGATAAGCTTTTTATCGCAACCAGCGCGTGGTGGATCAAGAATAACGATAGAATCTGGTGTGATGTATTCTGTGACTTCTTCGGATTTGGCAAGGATACATTCGGTATTTGGGCGACCGTTGGCATTATTCTTCATTTCTTCGACGGCGGCGCCATTAACTTCGACGAGAGTGAGTTTTTGACCGTCTTTTGCGATAGATAAGCCAATACTACCTACGCCTGCATATAGATCTAGAAGTGGACCGTCGCCAACATGCTTGACAATTTCTTTGAGAGCTAGTTCGTAAACTGGAAGATTGATCTGGAAGAAACCGTTTGGTGAGTAGCTGTATTCTTTGCCGAGTAGGCTATCTGTGAGTGGATTCATGATAGGATGTGGTTTACCGTTTTCGAATAGATCGCCACTTACTACGCCAGCTTGGTTGCAGCGAAGAAGCATGGATTGGTATTTGCGAGCTTCTTCGTGTTTGTCGTTGAGGTCTTTTACGATTTCTTCTGCTCTTGCAAAGAGTTCTGGGCGTTCGATGGAGCTGCCAGAAATCTGGATTTTGCCATGACTGCCGCGCTTATGGAAGGCAAGATGGATTTGCTCGTCATCATGATTGAAATAGAGTGAGTATTCCATCTTGTTGCGATAGAAAAATTCTTTGCCGTCAGTCATGGTTGGCAAGACTTCGATGTCTAGCTTTTGCTGAGTAAAGCACTCTTTGACGAGTTCGGCTTTGCTTTCGAGCTCAAAATTGTAGTCCAAGATTTGCCAAGGGCTGGTAGAAAGATAGCATTCGTCTTTTGGCTCGATGCGCTTTGGTGAGGCTTTAAGGATTTTGGTTGCAACACCTTCGCAGTAGCTGGATTTGGATTTGGTAGTCTGGAACTCGACGTCTTCGCCTGGGAGGACACCCCAAATAAAGGCTTTCTTGCCGTTTTCGAGAGTAGCGATTCCCTGCCCACCAGGAACAAAGCTGTCGACGTGAGCCTGCAAAGTTTCACTTAAGAATTTTTTCTTCATCTGTTACATTATAAAATCGTTTTTAAGTTTTGGCCAGTTAAACTGTTAAAACGACTAGAACAGAAGAGCTAATTTTTGCAGTGATAATATGGCTTTAATTGCAAAAAACGAATTTTCGTGGTGGAATAAGGGTAGCATCATAAGAAAAGAAAATGTGTTTTGATTTTCTTTTCTTACGATGCGAAACATTTTGCTCGAAGGGGGTATAGATTATGAGCATCGCAATTTTCTTTCTTAACGTCGGTATTTTTATCCTGAATCTGATTTTGGCCGAGCTGGTTGCTACTATCATTACCTTTGGTGTGGTTGGCGCAGTCTTGCTTTTTACCAAATGGGCCAAGAAGGATGATATTCCGGATTGGATGTCTGGTTCATTTGTGCCATTTCAGATTATCATGACCATTGGGGTTCTCGTTTTCTTCCTTTCTGGGCATGGGGTTCCTTACCAATAAGACTCAAAAAGCCAGCCGCTTTTCTCGCGACTGGCTCTTTTTTATCCTCGAGTAGATATACCGTTTACGAATAATTGTTTTGCGGCAAATTCACTAACATAGACAGAGACGGTGCCGTTTCCGACGCTAAACTTTCCGTTTCCGTTCTCGTCTACTGTAACGATATGCTTGTTGGTTCCGATTACATCGATGTACCTTACGCCGGCGAATTTTCTGTTGACGTACATTTCTTTTTCGCCGCCTTTGCTGTTGCTCATAAGGACAACAACGCCTGAATCTGGGTAAGTTTCGCTGCCTTCTCTTGTGAAGCCAATAATATGCTCGTGATCGAAGTAGTCGTGAAGCTTTCCTTTTGCGAAGAATTCGCGAATCTTTAATAGGGCCTTGAGGCCTGGCACAACGCCAATATTATCGTGAGGGATTCCGAATAGATCGCCCCAGAAGACACATGGTGTACCTTCACCACGAAGTAGAATCAAAGCATAAGCCATAGTTTTGAACCAGCCGTCGACCCAAGAATCTAGGCCTTGGCTTGGCTGAGTATCGTGATTGTCTACAAAGGTTACAGCGCGATCTGGGAAGCTCTGCAATAAACTATTGTCCAGAATCTTGTTCATCGGGAACTGGTCGCCGCTTCTGGATGCCTTGAATAGGTTAAAATGTAGTGGAACGTCAAATAGCCAGAATTGGTTGCCTGTTCTTTGCAGGTATTTACCTAGCTCGCCCATATCGTTGGACCAGTATTCACCAACAGTTGGGAGTTCTTGGCCGGTTTTCTGACGAAGTTGAGTGAGCCACCAGGAATAGAAATCGCTACCGATGTGTTTGGTTGCATCTAGCCTAAAGCCGTCTACGCCTGTTGTGGCAAGATACCATTCGCCCCAGCGAAGCATCTCTTCGCGAACCTTAGGATTATGCAAATCGACATCGGCGCCCATGAGGTAGTCGTAGTTGGCTTTTTCTTGGCCAACCTTGCTATCCCATTGTTTGCCCTCGAAAAGATAGATGCCAGATTTTTTGCCGCGCTCATCCCAGTCGATGCCGTTGAAGTACGCGCTGTTCCAGGTAAAGTCTGAATACTTGCCCTTGCGACCTGGGAAGTTGTATTTGGTCCAAGCTTCGATTTCGTAGATGTCGCCGACTTGCTGGAGACGGTTATCCCATTCTTGTTCGATAACGCGGACGACTTCGGTTTCGTCGCCACCAATACGGTTGTTTAGTACGATATCCGCAAAAACTTTGATACCGTAACGCTGGAAAGCTTTGATTGCGGCTTGGTATTCGCGGCGAGTGCCATATTTAGTGGCAATGCTACCCTTTTGCTTGAATTCGCCGAGATCGTATAGGTCATAAACGCCATAGCCAACGTTATCTGTATCTTGGCCTTTGAAAGCTGGCGGAAGCCATACGGCATTAAAGCCCATCTTGTGGATGTCTTTTGCCTCGCGAACGGCGCGCTGCCAGAGTAATTGGTTGCTCGGCAGGTACCATTCGAAATATTGAAGAAGTGTTAGATTATTCATACCTTAGTGAATCGATCGGGTCTTTCTTTGAAGCTTTGCGAGCAGGAAGAACACCGGCGAGTAAGGCAATAAGCATGATAACTACTGTGATTCCGACAAGGTCAAGTGGTCTAAAGATAATAAGTTGGAAACTTGGTAAGCTACTGAGGATTGTTTCGTGAGTGATAAAGTTTACGCCCTTTCCGATTAGGAACGAAACGATAATACCAAAGAGTGAACCCCAGAAACCAAGGAAGATTGCTTCTGTTGCGAAGTTCATGAAGACGCGACCGTTGCTCATACCAAGAGCTTTGTCTAGGCCGATTTCGCGGGTGCGTTCCTGGACAGACATGAGAAGCGTGTTGATGATACCGATAGAAGCTGCAACTAGAGCGATGCCGCCAAAGATTTTAAGAACGGTTAGCATGGCATCAAAGAAGGTTTTGATGGAGCCGATTTCGTCTTCGAGGGACATAGCAGTAAGACCAATGTCTTCCATTTCTTTCTTGATGTCGTCAATCTTATCTGGGTCGACGTCGGCAGTTGCCTGAACGGCTAGAGTGTTTTCTTTTGGTACGCCTTCGTTGTTAATTTCGCTCATCTTGTTCCAAAGAGCGACGTTTACGCGGCTACCTGTCATAGCTAGGATGCCTGGGGCCTGAACGCCAACAATTTCTGCTTCGACTTTGGTCTGGCAATCTGAATGCTTCTGGACGGTGTAGCACTTGATAGTGCCAGGAACGGCAAGATAAATCTTTTTGCCAAGGATATCGTCTAGGCTGTCGCCTTTATAGCCGAAGGCTTCTGCGATTTCTTGGGTTAGGATGATTTCGTAGTTATCTGAATCTGAGTCGGCTTTGCGGCCTGCGACAAGGTCCATATTAAGGTTGCCACGAGGAACAAGGTTAATATTTGTAACCTTGATTTTCTTGTCTTTGCCGACAAGCTGAAGATATTCTGCTTTTGCGCTTGGCAAAGCATCGAAGCTTTTAACGCCGTCAATCTTTTTGGCTTTTTCGATTTGTTCTTCAGTGATAAAGATATCAGTGTTTTGTTCTTCTTCCTCTTCGCTATATTCTTGGACTTCGGAGGAGAACATTGCTGCGGCCTGCTGGGTTGCATTGGTGTTCATGATTTCGAGATAACCTTCACCACCGACAGAGTTCATCTGTTTGTCGATGAAATCGTTTACGCCAGCATTGATACCAGTACTAATAATGATTACGAAGCTACCGATAAAGATGGCTAGGATAGTTAGGAAACTACGAAGTTTGTTACGAAGAAGGCTCTGGTTAGCCTCTTTGATAATATCTAGGGCTTTCATTACTTGTCCTCCTTAACTTTAACGTGCGAAACTGTGGCGTCGTCACGAAGACCGTCGGCATCCATGTCGCCAGTCTTGTGATTCTTGCGAAGCTCTTCGTTTTCTGCGGCGATTTCAGCTTCGATTTCGCGCTCAGTGGCGAGGTCTTCGTCGGATTCAATGCGGCCATCAGAAATGCGAATTTGGCGATTGCACTTCTCTGCCAATTCTTCATCGTGAGTGACGATAATTAATGTAATATCTTTGTCGCGGTTTAGACTAAAGAGAGTTTCTTCAACCTTGGCGCCAGTGCTGGAGTCTAGGTTGCCAGTTGGCTCGTCGGCAAAGATGACGGCTGGATCGTTTACGATGGCGCGAGCGATACAAACACGCTGTTTCTGACCGCCAGAAAGGTCGCTAGCTTTGTTCTTGGCTTTGGATTCTAGTCCAACGATGGTCAAAGCGTGCATGGCACGGCGGCGACGTTCTTTTGCGCCAATACCTGCAATCTTTAGTGGGAGTATGACGTTGTTAAGAACGGTGTCATTTGCGTTCATGAAGAACTGCTGGAAGACGAAACCAAACTCTTTGTTGCGGAGCTTGTTAAGATCGCGCTGTTTTAGTTTGGAAGTATTGGTGCCGTCTAGGATGATTTCGCCTTTGGTTGGACGATCTAGTAGGGCCAAGAGATGCATGAGTGTGGATTTACCTGAACCGGATTTACCAACAATAGCAACGGATTCGCCTCTGTTAATTTTAAGATTGATGCCACGAAGGGCCTCGAATTTTGAGTCACGCTTTCCATAGACTTTATGGAGACCACGGACTGTAAGTAAATTTTCTGGCATGTTTCCTTTTCGTTACTTGTCTATCTTTTTATTTTAACATCCTAGGTCTTTATGGTAAAATATAGGGAGCGTTGGGCCTTCGCCAAGTGGTAAGGCAACGGGTTTTGGTCCCGTCATTCGCAGGTTCGAATCCTGCAGGCCCAGCCAAACCAAAAAACAAGTCCGAAGGACTTATTTTTTTGGTTTGCTGATTCCTGCAGGGTTCGAGCCAGGTTCGCCCAATGCCCGGCAAGCTTGCTTGCGACGGCGCATTGTTTATATCCTGCAGGTCTATTGTCTAGATAATCCTTTTACGGTATTGTTAACTATCTCTGCTAACTTTTCCTTATCTTCTAAATCTTCTACGAAGTACATTGTCTTTTTCGAACCTTCGTATGGAACTACTTCGGTCATCTGGTATTTCTCGTTTTCTGGAACCATTTTGACTAGCAAGCGGTCGCTGTAGATGCCACCAAATAAGACGTCGTCGGAATAAAGCAAATATCCACCCATCATTGGTCGGCAAAAAATATTTGGCGCTTCGGATAGTTGTTCTAGAACGAAATCTTTGAATTCTTTTGTGCTTTTTGACATGGATTTATGCCATAGAGTAGTTAAGAATTCTTCCAGCGCTTTAGAGTTGGGAATACTTTTGTGCAGTATTCTTTCATTTGCTCGTTGGTCATGCCGGCCTGTTCGCCGAATTGCGCGCATTTCTCAATGTACTCTTCCATCGAGCATTTATCTAGAAATTCGCCATCTTTATAGCACCATTTGCAATAATCTTCGTTTTTGCTGCCGTCTTTTTCGGTGGCATATAAATCTTCTGAAGTTAATGGCATTGCGCAGCTTTGGCAAATTTTCTGTTCCATGAATAAATCCTTGTTTATTGCTTCTATTATAATATAAGCATTCGAGAGAAAAAGCGTACCATGTGTGCTCCTTTAAGTTTCGGTTAAGGTAAAATGCTAAAATAAAAGCATAGCCAATATAAAGGAGTTATTAATATGGACAACGATAATATTAGTAAAAAAGATGGCTCAAAAGGCAAAATTCTTCTTTTTATAATCGGTGTGCTTGTTGGTGCGATTATTTCGACTGCTGCTTTCTTTGTTTATGCGAAGACTTTGGGAACTAATAATAGTTCGAATAATTCTTCTTCTCAGCAAATGCAAGGTGGCGGCACGCCTCCAGAAATGCCAAGCGGCGAGAATAATCAGGGTGGCACTCCTCCAGAAATGCCAAGCGATAATTCTTCAAACAATAACTAGGTAGCTCCATGAAAAGAGTTTTTAGTTTTTTGGGCGTACTGCTACTGACGATGTTTTTGTTCCCTGTTAATACGTTCGCCGAAGGCAGTAATTTATATGTAAATTTAAGCAATTTGGAATACTCGACAAACAAGAGTGAGTATAAAGCTATTCCGGAATACGAGAATCTGGCGGATTTCCTTGTTGATTACAAGGCGAATAATTTGTCTGGTGTTTATGTAACGGACTTTATGTTTGATGGCGTATCGGCCGTAAAGGCTCCAGATCTTGATGATTTTATCGAGGAAGATTCGAACGATACGAAGATTAAGACGCTAGATATTAAGGTCATTAATGTAA
>JAUMYE010000042.1:0-5917 GCA_030528815.1 Candidatus Saccharimonadota bacterium
GGTTGCCGTTTACTGATACCGACAAGATCGCCAAGATTCTCGAAGAAAACAATGCGCATTATATCCTTTCTGGTCGTGTTCACTCCGGCGATGATGTAATGTTCGGTAAGCTCATGGATCTTCTCAAGAAGATTAACGAGAATCCAATTCTAAAAGAGCGAGTTCATTATCTTCCAGATTACGACGAAGAGCTTGGCCTCGCCTTGTCGCTTGGCGCCAACTCGAGCATCAACACGCCTATTGTTGGCCTTGAAGCTTGTGGCACGAGCTGGGAGAAAGATATTGCCAACCTTGGCTTACTTATTTCTACCCATGATGGCGGCGTCGCAGATTGTTCTTCGGATAATTATCTTCATGTCGAAGGTAAGTCCGAGGAGGATGAAGTTAAGAGCCTTTATGAGCAGATGGAGCTTGCTGTTAAGGCTTGGAATAACGATTTCGATCTTGAATATTGGGTGCATACCCAACTCAAAGCCTATCTTGATATCTGCTCAGGCACGCGCATGATGCGCGATTATCTCAACTACCTATTCTAGGAATTTTTCTGTCAGGGTTTAGCGTAGCCTATTTGAATAAAATACGGATTTATGCTAAACTCTTGACAGAGTCCGGATAGGACTATTTTTAATGGGAGCAAATATGGCAAACGTAACTCGAATTAAGGCTAAAGACAGTAATCGCTCCGACAAATCGTCGGCAGATAATTCTGATGCCGAAATCTCTCGCAAAGTAAGTATTAAAGCTAAGAATAGCGAGAACAAAAAGGCTCAGGCAGCCAAAAAAGAAGCTATCAAAAACAAGGCTAAAGAAATCCGCAAAGAAAAGAAAGCAGCCGAAAAGAAAGAAATTCCTGCTATCCTTAAACCACTTTGGTTCATCTCTGCGCCATTTCGTGCTATTGGTCGCTATATTCGCGATTCTTTCCGCGAACTTCGCCAGGTACGTTGGCCAAATCGCAAAACAACTTGGAAGATTACACTTTCTGTCATTATCTATGTGTTAATCATCGGAGCTTTCATTATGCTTCTAGATATTCTTCTTAAATTAATATTTGATAACCTACTAGGAGGAAAATAATAAATGGCAGTTAACCGTTATAATGGCGATCGTTCTTGGTATGCTGTAAGCACCTACGCTGGCTATGAAGACAAGGTTGCTGATTCTATCAACCAGCGCGTTGATACTGCAGATTTTGCAAACAACATCTTTGAAGCTATCGTTCCAAAGGAAAAGCAAATCGAAATCAAGAATGGCAAGCGCCGCATCTCTGATAAGAAAATCTTCCAGGGCTACGTCTTTGTAGATATGAAGATGTCCGATGCTACCTGGTATATTATCCGCAATACTCCAGGTGTTACTGGTTTCGTCGGTACTGGTACTCAGCCAACTCCAGTTTCTGAACGCGAAATTGAGAAAATTAAGAAGCGCATGGGCGTCGAAGAGCCAAAGTTTACCGTCAATTACGAAGTAAACGAAGTTGTTTCCGTCGTCGACGGTCCATTCAAGGGCTTTGAAGGCACAATTGCCGAAATCGACTCCGCTAAGGGTAAGCTCAAGGTTATGGTCAGCATGTTTGGCCGCGAAACTGCAGTTGAGCTTGATGCTCTTCAGGTTAAGAAGATTGACAACTAACTTTCTAGAAAAACTCTCCGCAAGGGGAGTTTTTTGACGGATTAATTTTATTGTTGTACTCTTAGCTTGAAGGGCATCTGCCCTTAGATTTTTTAGAAAGGGGGATTTTCATGAAAATCCGCATCCTCACTGGTTTCTCCATCGCACTCGTAGTACTCTTGGCGCTTCTTTTCCTTCCTCATGTCGCGGTCAGTGTATTTTACCTGATCATTTGTGGTCTTGCGCTTTTTGAAATGTTGGCAGCCTTAGCAAATTGCTATTCGCAGTTTAGCTGCGACCATTGCATTACGGAGTTTATCTTCATTTGCTTCTCGACGGCGAGCGTTGTGATTGTCTTTGATAATTACACTATGGGCTATCTCATTATTCTCTGCGCGCTTGTAGACACGGCAGGTTTTACGGTCGGAAAAGTTCTTGGCAAAAAGGCTCACAAAGTCTCTATGCTCAAGAAAATTTCACCTAATAAATCCTGGGAAGGCTATATTGGCGGCATTGTATTCTCGATTGTCGGTGGCATCGGATTCTACTATCTGATGAAGGATTTGCTACCCGAGCTCGCGCTTTGGTTCGCATTAGTTGCCTGGATTCCTGCAATCATAGGCGATCTTTACGAATCATACATCAAGCGACTATTGAGCATCAAAGACTCCGGAGACGTAGCCGGAAAGTCCGGGGCAAAGATAATTAGAGCCCTCGAAAGACCTATTCGAAGCCATGGAGGATACCTTGATCGAATCGATTCATTTATCTTCGTATCAGTAGCTTTCATGATTTTCGAATCAATTTTTAAGCCGCAGTAATGCGGCTTTTTTATTACGACTATGCTAAAATAGATACATAAATAAATCTTATTAAGGAGAATATATATCCATGGACGGTGCAGCACCTGCAGCAACCCCAACACCAACACCAGCTCCGGCTCCAGCGGCCCCAGTTGTCGCTCCAGTAGTCGCAGCTAAACCAATGAGCCCAAAAGCCAAGAAGATGATCATCATCTTTAGTATTGTCGGCGTAGCCGTAGCAGCTATTGTAGTATGTCTAATTATCTTCCTTCCAATGCTCTTCGGCGTAGACTGGAAAGAGACAAAGGAAGCAGCTGAAGACTTCTATAAGGCAAACAACTCAATTTCTAGCGAATGCTCTAGCGCTATGAGTTATGTAAGCAGCACTTATACTTCTAAGTCTGATTACGACAAGTATGTTTCTAAGTGTAGCGATGCTATGGATGATTACATCAAGGCAGCAGATAAGATCGGTGAGACTTCTGGCGTTAAGCGCAACGACGCTATTAAGAAGAAATACGAAGCTTTCAAGAAGGATTACGACGAAGCTAAGCCAATCATTAGTGGCATTGGCGAACTTCTATCCGCTGAACACGAAGTTGTCCTAGGCGCAGACGAAATCAGCGATATGGATGATGTTTCTAGCTTGGACGACGATTATATCGAAGATCTAGTCAAGCCTCTACGCAATGTTTCTAGCGATGGAGTAAAGGATATTGCAAACACAATGGCTGACAAGGTTGAAGAATACCTAAAGATTGTCGTTAAGTATCAGAAGGCTTACAAGAAATGGTATGACACCTCTTACTCTGATCCTAACTACAGCACCGTTCGTGACGAGTACTATGCAGCTCGCGATGCATACTATGATGCAGATCTAGATATGGACATGAGCGAAGTTACCGACAAGTTGGGTAGCCTAGACGACACCGCTGAGGAACTCTACAACACAATCCGCAGCGAATACAAGAAGAACAACTAATTATTCTCGAAGGGCCATCAGTTAAATCTGGTGGCTTTTTTGACTTTTTTAGAATTTTTTGGTATAATAGAAGACGTTACGCATTCGTTAACTTTTAAAGGGATATTATGGCAAAAAAGGTTATTGGTAATCTTAAACTCCGCATCCCTGGTGGTAAGGCAACAGCTGGACCTCCAGTAGGAAGCACGCTCGGTCAGTGGGGCCTAAACATGATGGACTTCATCAACCCATTCAACGAGCAAACAAAAGAATTCATGGGCAAGAACGTTATCGTTCATATCCGTGTTTACGATGATCGTACTTTCGATTTCAAGTGTCTAGGTCAGCCAGTTGACGATCTTATCCGCGAGAAAATCAAGCTAGATAAGGGTTCTGGTAAGCCAAACACTGACAAAGTTGGTAAAATCACTATGGCTCAGATTAAAGAAATCGCAGCCGTAAAGATGGCACAGCTTAACGCTATCGACGAAGAAGGTGCTTGCAAGCAGATTGCTGGTACTGCACGTTCTATGGGCGTTGAAGTCGTAGAGTAATTCTTCAAGAAGAGACCTCAAAAGGGTCTCTTTTTTGATACAAAAAATATCCCCGGTCATAAGGGCCGAGGATCAGTATTAGAGAATTCGAGCGTCATTTTCGAGCAGCCAAAGACCCTTCGAGGTTCTTTTGAAGTGCTTATCTTGTGCATACCTTGGCAACCCATAGAAACTAATCGTCTCAAGCGCATCGCATAATACTATAAGCTGCGAACTAGTAAATACCGTTAGATTATCGTTTAGATTAAACACTTCAATACCGTAGTCCACGAGTTTTTTGACATCTCTTGCGGTATTCACCTTGCTTATATTTAGGAGCCCAGTAATAGGAACTATAGTTTTCGGAATTACTACCCCAACATATTTAAGACTACTTGGGACATCTATTGCATACTCCGAATCGGAAATGTCTGGATTATTCCAAGATATGCGCACTATCGCACTAATCATCCCGAAGACGGTCGCTTCGCGGTGAAGCTGAAGCTTATAATTATTCCCTTCACGATCTTTACCGTTCCAAGTTATAGGGTCTTCGTATTGTAGGTCGTAGTATTCGAATAGTTTGCAAAGATTAATTTTGCTTCCGTCGATTGCGCTATAGATGCCTGCATGAGTATAGAAATCCATGCCACTGAATTTATATATATTAGGACAATAGCTAAAAATTCTTTTTTCTGGGTCGTATCGCTTTGAATTTTTCTTGTTCCATTCATTCTCCTGCGAACGCAATACAGAATTATGCCTTGATCCAAAAGACATCATGCTCGATTCTCTCATCTCTGGATAAATTACAAGTTCTAACACTTTTCATCCCTCCCTCATTAACAGATGTTAGACACTTAAGGCTATTTTAACACAGCACAAGCAAAAACTTGATAATTCGTCGATTTCCTGTTAGAATATAAAGGTTATTATTAATTTGCGGGAGGTTAAAACCGTTTGTACCGCGAAAGGAATTCAAAATGGCAGAAAAAGAAGCCAAAGAACTTGAAACTCCTGTAGTAGCAGAAGAAACTACAGAAGCTCCAGCTGAAGAAAAATTCGCTAAGGCTGGTAAAAAGTCCAAGAAGCACGTCGAAGAAGTAAAGGCAGAGGAAGAACGCCAAGCTCGCAAACTCGAAGCTGCTGCAGCTCCAGAGAAAAAGGTTGGCCCAAAGCCAGTTACTCGCACTCGTCTTGAACGCCGTGGCAAGAACTACAAGAAAGCCGCAGAAAAGATCGAGAAAGGTAAAGTTTACAATCTTGACGAAGCTATCAAGCTTGCTATCGAAACAAGCCCAGTTAAGTTTGACGCAACCCTAGAAATGCATTTCCGCCTAGGTGTTGATCCACGCCAGGCAGATCAGAACATTCGTAGCACAGTTAGCCTACCAGCTGGTACCGGTAAAACTGTTCGTGTAGCTGTATTTGCTCCACTTGATCTTTGCAAAGCTGCAAAGGCTGCAGGCGCAGATATCGCAGAAGACGAAGAGTTCTTGAAGATGCTTGACAAAGAAGAAATTAACTTCGATGTCCTTATCAGTACTCCTCAGTACATGCCAAAGCTTGGTCGCTACGCTCGCATGCTCGGTCCTAAAGGTCTTATGCCAAATCCAAAGGCTGGTACCGTTACGACCGATATCGAGAAGGCTATCAAGGAAGCTAAGGCCGGTAAGATTGAATACCGCGTCGACAAGCAGGCTATCGTTCACGTTGGCCTAGGCAAGATTAGCTTCGGTGCTGACAAGCTAAAGCAGAACGTTGTCGCTTTCATCGACAGCCTAAAGGCTCAGAAGCCAGCTTCTCTAAAGGGCCAGTACATCAAGTCCGTATTTATTACTACAACTATGGGTCCAAGCATCCAGGTTGAAAATATCTACAACTAATTCGATGCACTAAAAAAATATCCCCGTTTGGGGATATTTTTGTTGGCTTTAATTATTTAGACCAGTTGTTCGTGTTCTTGATGTCGTTTTCGAGAGTCTGTATCGTAGTCATTTCCCATTCTT
>JAUMYE010000042.1:5927-6218 GCA_030528815.1 Candidatus Saccharimonadota bacterium
CTCCCAGTCGGTTTCGGACACGAAGTTCTGAGGATGAGTATATTGAACTACATAATCATCATCTTTGTAGACAACTACACCGCTAAGCGCAATTCCGTTTGTCTCAGCTTCATCAATTCTTGGCTGAATCTGCGCATCCCAGTAAGATCTGGAATAGACGTTAATAGCGGCTAAGACAGACCAATCCTTTTTAACATCTTCTCTCGTAACGCCAGTGTATTCATGAGTACCCCTAGAGAAATCTGGAATATTCTGGTAGCCGTAAGTATTCTTCGATAGCCCACCAATCAC
>JAUMYE010000042.1:6228-8788 GCA_030528815.1 Candidatus Saccharimonadota bacterium
CAGTTTTCGTCATATGGAGCGCTTGAGGAGTATGAATAGTTAATAAATTCATAATTATCGCTTAGTCTTAGCTTGAGGCCACTTTTCTTAAATGAAATAGTCCCATTGTCGACAACGGTTCCTTCGCATGGAGTTGGAGTTGTGCCTTCTTCCGGTTTTGTCTCTTCTGGAGTCTTGCACTTCGTGCCATTTTCGGCAGTATTGTTCGAAGAGGTAATTGGATTATCTTTTACGAGGATTAGATATGCGCTAAAGCCTGCACCGCAAAGAGTTAGGATTAAGAAAATAAACGTCGCTACTTTCCAGCCAGTACCTTTAGATTTCTTTGCTACTGGCAAACCTTCTGTCGATTGAAAGCTGCTTACTGGTTTTGTTTCTTCTGGCATTTCCTTTGTCTCCTCCTTGCTTGGATCTGCGTTTTCGTTATCGTTTACGATTTCTGCCGCCGCCTGTCCGGCGCTTAATGGCATCTCTTTTTCTTCTTCTGACATATTATTCCTTGTTATTTATTAGTTTCCGTGTTCATGCAGCGACTAAATTGTAAATCGGGGTATGTTTCAACTACTGAGTCGTATTCGCTATCGTTTACCTCGATACATACCGTAGCTTTGTTTATAATCTTCCAGGAAGCATCACTCTCCGTAGTCCTAATATAATATCTTAGGTCTGAGCCGCGATTATCTTCTTTGCTGCGAGGAGAAACGATCGCAATGATATACTTTCCGTTACTACTAACTTTGAAATCCGAAATATATATATTGTAGCTTTCGTATTCCTTTTCGGCGGTTTCTTTGAGACTATCTAGTTTAAAGTCGAAGCCGGCTAGTTCTGGCGATTCGCTTTCTTTTGATGCGTTTTCATTATTATCATTGCCCCGGTTTGCCTTCTTATCTTCATCTTCTTTAGCTTCTTTGAAAGGCGATGTATATTCTAGACGAAGCGAGCCGTCGGAACTTTCTTTAACAGACAGCATCCCAGTCGCAAACAGCACGCTAAGAATGATAGTAATAATTAATAAAATACTAAGAATAATTGTGACGAGTTTCCAGCCAAAACCTTTGGCACGTTTGATCTCTCGCCTGATCTCTTCTTTGAGTTTTAAATCCTCAACCCCATTGTCATCCATATTTTTATTTTAACATAAGCTAGTTGCTTTAAAATCAACAAAAAGCCCTCCAAATCGGAGGGTTTTTGCTTTATTAGCGCTTCTTTTCCTTTACTTCGTTGCGGCCAAGGTTCTTCTTGGTTTCCGTAAAGACGACATGCTTGCGAAGAACAGGATCGTACTTGCGTAGGCTTAGCTTATCTGGAGTGTTCATCGTATTCTTCTTGGTGTAATACTGGCGAATACCAGATTCTTCGGATACGAGACCAACGAGCTTGCGCTTAGTATTATTTTTCTTTGCCATATTAGCCATATTTTAGCATATTTGCTACTCTGTAGCAAGAGTTACATGGTGATCGGCTCTTCTACGGCGTTTTATATAAGGGTGTCTTTAACTAGCAATATAGTAATTAGCCTGCAAAATCCGCAAGTAATGCCAGGTGAGCCATTTCTGCTAAGGTGTAATTACTTGCAAAAATCGCAAGCTAAATCCTATATAAACGAAAGGTTTGCTGTATTTCAAAATTAAGGCCGATTTTGCCATGCCAAATCGCTTTTGCTATAATAAATATAGATTAAAAGGAGGTTTCGAGTTTTTCTTGATTCAATGCTTATGATGAAAATGCGCACAAAAGAAAAAAGTTTAGCATTATTCTTAATATTTTTAGTGTTATCTATTGTTTTTACACTTTGTTTGAAGCTTGTTGACGTTGAGCCCATAGGTCCAGAGAATGGATACGTCGGCTTTTCGAAGCTTAATGCTGCGTTCCATGACGCCTTTGGCTATAATAGTCTCCTTCACAATACAACCGAGTATCTTGGCTATGTTGGTGCTATTTTCCCACTTTTCTTCTTCTTCTTGGGTGTTTACCAGCTTTTCAAACGCAAAAGCATCAAGAAAGTCGATAGCTGCATCTATGCCGCTGGCGTATTCTATGTAGTATTGATTATCGTCTACGAACTATTCGAGAAGCTCGCAATTAACTGCCGCCCAGTTATTATTGATGGCATTATCGAGCCTTCTTATCCTAGCTCTCATACTTTCCTTACAATCACTTTCTGCTTGAGCACAGTTCTTCTAAATACTCTGGCCTACAAGAAATACTCTTGGGCAAAGCCTATGAATATCTGTGCAATCATTCTTGCAATAGCCATCCCTATTGGCCGCTTATTCTCTGGCGTTCACTGGCTAACAGATATCTTTGGCGGTGTTTTGATTGCTATGACTTTGGTTTACGCATTTGAATTTGCATTACTAAAGCTACGCAGATTAACGAATAAATAGCTATGGACGACGATCAAGATCACGCAATTCTAAGCACTACAACAAGTGATGACATTGTAGACTTCGAAGAAGAAGCCGCAAACGAGGATATTATCGAAGCGATTTTTGGCAAGGAAGAAGCCAAAGAGTTTAGAAACAAGAACCGCGGCGCAAGCCTAAGTTCACTAGTT
>JAUMYE010000043.1 GCA_030528815.1 Candidatus Saccharimonadota bacterium
CTTGGTCATTATGGCGGCAAAGCAGATTTGTTGCTTCTAGAAAAGGCTGCTCTCTGCCGAGATATTAAACCAGCTATCGAAATCGGTTGGGATGGTGGAGCAAACGCCGAAAACATCCATATCATTACACACGCTGGCGTCGATGTTATCAACGTCGGTAGCGCAATCGCCAAAGCCGAAGATGCCGCTTCTACCTTTAATACGCTCAATAAACTCACTGAGAAAGAGGACGCTATCTAATGGCACGGATTGTTAGTATCGGAGCCGCTCTTCAAGATGTTTTCTTGATGGACCATGACGATTTCGGCACCAACAAAAAAGGTTTTTTCAATCAGTTTGAGCTTGGCACTAAAATCGACATCGATAAAATCCATTTTAGTACTGGCGGTGGCGCAACTAATGCCGCTACAACTTTTGCTCGCTACGGTCACGAAAGTATTTTCCTCGGCTGTATTGCCGAAGATCCAGCTGGCCAAGCCGTCACCGATACTCTAGACCGTGAAGGAATTGATCGCTCATTCGTAAAGACGCTCAAAGGCGTTCATACCGGCTTCTCTGTCGTTCTTCTTACGCCAGCCGGCGAACGCACGATTCTAACCTGCCGCGGCGCAAGCGCAAAGTTCGACCAGATTAACCCACGCGACCTCGTCAAAATCAAACCAGATTGGCTCTATGTTACTAATCTTCGTGGCGACATGAATAAGCTCGACGATATCTTTACTATCGCTCGCCGCGAACACATCAAAATCATGTTCAATCCAGGCAAACTTGAGCTCGAACATCCAAAACAGCTCATCGGCCTATTCGAAGATGTTGATGTTTTGCTCGTAAACAAGAAAGAGGCCAAACAGATCGTCAATGGTACCGAACTCAAAGAATTAGCCAGCCGTCTTCACGACCTTATTCCGAACGTCATCGTCACTGATGGTTCTCGTGGCGCAATTGCCTACTCTGCTGGTCCAGCTTACAGGATTGGTCTATACGAAGATCCGCCAGTCAAAGATAGCACTGGCGCAGGCGACGCCTTTGGTAGCGGCTTCCTTGCTGCTTATGCTGCCGGAAAGAGTTTCAAAGATTCGCTTATCTTTGGTGCTGCCAACTCGACCTCTGTTATTCAGCATGTCGGCAGCAAAACTGGCATCCTTAATAACCGTACAAAACTACATACAATGCCAATGGAGGAAATTATTTAATGGACAAAACAATTACCAGCTGGCTTGAGCAAATCGCAAAAGAAGAGCTTGATCCAGGAGACGTCGAACGCTCTTTGCGTTATGCAAAAGACCTCGAGCAAGGTCTAGCAAAAATCCGCACCTTCGCTCAGGGTGTATCAATCTTTGGCTCTGCTCGCCTCAGTCCAGCAAGTAAATATTGCAAGCTCGCAACCGAACTTGGCGAAAAGCTTGCCCACAACGGTCACCCAGTAATTACTGGTGGCGGCCCAGGCATCATGGAAGCCGCAAACAAAGGATGTTATGAAGCTGGCGGCCGCAGCATCGGTCTTAATATCGAACTAGCTCACGAACAGCACATCAATCCTTACGTTACCGATTCGATGGAATTCCGTTACTTCTTCGCTCGCAAGGTCATGCTTACCTTTGCAAGTAAAGTTTATGTCTTCTTCCCTGGCGGCTTCGGCACAATGGATGAGTTTAGCGAAATCCTTATCTTGATGCAGGAAGGCAAAATGCCAAAGATGCCAATGTTCCTAATCGGAAAATCTTTCTGGAAAGGCCTAGACAAATGGTATGGCGAAAAGATGGAGCATCAGTTACACACTATTGCTAAGGGCGACCGCAAAATCTATCGCATCACCGATGATATCGACGAAGTCGTTGAAGCTGCAAACAAAGTCGGCCATCCAAAGATTTACGAAAATCTATACAACCACTTCTCGCTCAAGCAATCACATATTTAATCATCAAAAAGACCCTCGCACGAGGGTCTTTTTATTGTTCTATTTCTTGCAGCTTAGGATAGCTTCGATATCGTAATCTGTTTTGCCATATGGATCTTTTGGCTTGATTACAATCTTTGTCTCAGTAGAGCTACAACCACCTTCTTGATCTGGATTGAATTCCTTGATAATCTCGGCATTAACCTCTGTGTTATATCTGGAAAGATTATCCAAATCTACCTTGATACCAATATCCTTAAAGCGGGACAAGATATCTGCACGCTTGCTCTCTTCGAAGCCGTCATAGTAGAAATTCTCGTACCAATCGCGCCCCATCTTGATAAGCGAATTAGATAGCTTTTCTTCTTTGTTGCCATTTAGCATAAAGAAAGCAACCACGATACCTGCAACCAAAACAACTGCTGCGCCAGCAATAATGAATAGTTTCTTCTTTGACTTGAAGATGTTTTCACCTCTGTCTAGATCGTCTTTGTTCTGAGAAGAAGTAACTCTTACGACCTTTTCTGATTCATCTTCAACCTTCTTAGCTGGTGCTGATCTACGATTCCATCCAGGACGAAATACGGTAGTGCCAGCAGATTCGCTGTCGTTAGCTGCCAATTTCGCCTTTGGCTCCACCCCTTTGTCGGAATTGACTTTTTTCCGATTTAACTTCATTTTACCTCCTGATTGAGACAATTATACCATATCCGTTACGGCTAGTACCATAGGCTACCGCCCTAAGAAAAAACTAGCCTTTCGGCTAGTTTTCGTTATTCTGCACTATCCCCAAAATTCTTCTTGGGCTTTCTCTAGTGAAGGGACAGCAGCTTTCTTTTCCTGCTGAGCCTTTTCTACCTTTAGAGCAGCAGCTTCACTTTTAACTTTCTCTTTTTCGCGGTTTAATTCTTCCTGCTTCATGAGAAGTTTGAGCTTGCTAGAGTCATGATTCTCTTTGACGTCCATCAAAGCATCGTAGAGTTCGTCTTTGGTTACAACTTCAATATCTTCGTCGTTGCTTTCGACCTCTTCTGCCTCAATAGCTTTTTCTTCTTCTAGCTTTTCGCGTTCAGCTGCAAGGCGTTCTGCTTCAATCTTGTTTGCGCGGCGCTCTGCCTCGATAACAGATCTCTCGCTTGCCATACTCGACGCCATAGCTGGAGTTACTGTTGCGCCAACCACTGGAGTAACTGTAGCGGTTACTGGTTGAGCAACGGTTTCAATCTTGCGATCATCATCGTCATCATCATCGCTATCAGCTTCGTTCTCGATATAGCGAGTTGTCTGTGGCTGAGTTAGCGTTATAGCTGGAGTAGATTCGGCCTGATTGTTAATACCGCTTGGCATTACCGTATCGTCATCAGTACCGACACGTGAGCCAAAGTTGAATGCTGGCTTGAAGTCGATAACTGGAGTTTCGTGATATTCTTCGCGTTCGCGGCGCCTTCTGAAGAGTAGCCATAGAAGTAGGAGCAAGAGCAGTAGCAATGCTAGAACAATGAAGATAATTCTCCATACGCTACGGCGAATACCGAAGAAGGTTGGTTCTTCCATGCGGCGAACATTAAGTTCGTAAACATGCGTAAATCCGTTCTTGTCCGTAACCTTTACGAGAATCGTATTGTTACCAACTGCTAGACCGTTATTACCGATAATCTCTACGCGAGAACCTTGCTTTGCAGCCGTAGCAATAACATCCAAGTGATCAACATCATAAGGAACCGTTAGAGAGTATTTATTGACACCCTTATCGAAGCCAGGCTCGATTGTGTAGCCACTTACTCTAAGGTCGGATAAATCTGTCTCAGCTTCGACATTCTCTCTTGTAACATTAAGCGTATAGATACGCTTGGAACCGTCTTCTGCTGTAACAACAATTGTAACCTGAGTAGTCTTGCCGATTTCAAAGTTCTCGTTACCAAAAATCTCTACTTTTGCCTTCTCGTCTTCAGGAGTTGCGGTAAGATTTAGCTTTGTAACATCTTTTGGAACCTTGACGCTATAGCTTGTTTTATTCTTATCGAAATCTGGAGAAATTGCGCCATCGTGAGAGATTAGGTTAGACAAATAATTATTGTCAGATTTCTTCTCTTCTTTCTTTGCCTTGTCTGCCTCGGCATTCTTGGCGCGGATTACGTTAACCGTATAAGTCTGTTTTGAACCGTTCTCTGCCGTAACGGTGATCATAACGGTATTTACACCGACCTTCCAGCCAGTATTACCAGCAATTTCAACCGTAGCTTTATCGCTATTTGGAATTGCTGTAAAGTTTAAGCCGTCTACACTATTCTGAACATTGATTGTATATGAGCTAGTATTTGGATTAAAGCTTGGGTTCAAGTTATATCCGCTAGCATTGAGGGATTTAAGAGTTGCATCGGAGCTCTTCTTTGCTGGAGTTGGCCCTGGAGTAGGTTCCTCTGCCTTCTTATTAATTGTAACGATGTAATCTTTAGGAGTACCGTCTTCTGCAACAACCGTAAAGTTACAAGCAGAGCTATCACCGCTAAGCGTACAAGTTACTGGGCTGCCACCAGAAACACTTGCACCTGCTGGTAGCGATGGAGTTAAAGTAATAGATGTTGCATCGCGTGGAACATCGCTGATTGTCCAGTTTGAGCCAGAACCGCTTGCAGTACCTGCACTTGGCGTAAGGCCTGTAATCTGGTTATCACTTGAAGCTGGGGTTGGTTCTGGAGCTACAACATAGATAGTTAGAGATGCCGAAGAACGAGAAGTGCCATCCTGATGATCCATAAGTTCACCAGAAATTGTTACTGTCGCAGAACAGCTTACACTAACATTCTTTGCGCTAATTGAAACCTTTCCAATTTCCAAAGTACCAGGCGTATTTACGTTATTAACGTTAATGGAACCGCCAGTGCCCCAAGAACCATAACCGGTAGGAGCAATACTTGCGGAAACACAATCGTTATTTACGCCCGAGAAAACAGCATCGCCTGCGGAAACTCTACGACCGGCATCGTTTGGAGCTGCGACTGTAGTTACAGAACCAGTGTTACCTGGCGCCAAGGTAATAGAATCTTGACTAAAGCCGTAATAGCCGCCATCAGCAAACGCATCATGGCTTAAAACGAAAAGACCACAAAAAGCCAAACTAGCAAAGACCGCTGCATTCCTCAAAAAACGCTTCATAAAATTCTCTCTCTTTTTTAATTTGACTTTTTATTTTATTTTTAACCAGAATTTGACCGTTTCTAGTTAAAATGACCTTTTATGACCCTATAATACCACAAGCACAATCATAATGCTAGTACTTTTTTCAAAATTCCCTAAAAAACAAGCACAAAAATGACCGGCACCCCTGCCGGTCATTCTAAGACTTCTTTTACACACCTCCCCGATCAGGAGCCAGGCGGCGCGCCTCCCCCCACTGGGTTTAGCATCGCACCGTAATTTATCCTGGTTCCATCTGCGGCTGTGTGGTTAATCACTTTACCACGATCCTTGTAATTAATTATGCCGTCTCCATCGATATCGGCTGCAATAATTCCAAGAGATCCTTCTGCAAACTTTGTTCCATCGGCTGCATTATGGTTAATGATTTTACCGCGGTCCTTGTAGTTGATTACACCGTCGCCGTTTACTTCGCCCCTGATAATAACGATTACCTGATCTCTCAAGACGTTATCTACTTCAAGAGTTACAACTGTACCGGTACCGATTACTTCGTCGCTTGTAATTTCATCACCCTTGCCAATGAAAATTCCGTTTTCATCGAGGTTTGGTCTGTAAAAGTGCAAGTTGGCACGCTGGTTGTCCAGCTGGTTTGCGAGCAATTCGACTGTCATCGTTCCAGATGGCGAATTATCGTAATCTGGATATGTTCCGTCTGCTGCTCTTTCGCCAATATTGCGATCAGCTACGCTCATGATATAGCCATATTTCGCAACTTCGCCATCCACCGTAACGTTTCTTGCCGTAATCTCGTGACCATAGGCTAACGAAGTAATCCTATCTTCGCCAGTAGTCCTTACGATTGTGATTGTAATATCCTCAATCGTACCGTCCTGCGCCATGATTAGGAGCTTACGAGTGTTTACTGTTTCAGTTAGACCAATTACACCCATTTCTATGCCTGGGTCCAAGATCTTCATGTTATCAGTTGTACCAAAGCTTACTGTCGCATTCGGATCATTCGGCGTCACGATGATGCCTGTCGTCTGGTCTTCCCCTAGAGTCAAAGTATAATTCTTTATCTCTGGTGAATAGTCTGCATTTAATGTGCCATTTGTAAATTCCATCTGAGATAGCGTTGTATCCGAGCTACCGTTCTTATGGAACTTAATCGTGTAGGTCTTTTCATCTACGTTGTTGCCTGCTAGTACGCGAATCGTTACTGTTTGCTCATCGTTTGTTTGAGGAGCCGCAACTGTCGCTGAGCCAACACCACCACTGATTGCTACTTCATCGCCATTGACAAAGACGCGTGCTTCTTCGTTGTTTGGCTGAACATTTACTTCAATGCTCTCTTTCGAATATGCAATTTCGCCAATATCGTAAGGTTCATGGTCTACCGAGAAGCTCGGGCTTAGGGTTTCACCCGTTACACTCAAGGCTGCTAGGGTCGGATCGTTACTCGCTATAGCGGCCGCCCTAATCGCCGTAACCGTGTAGGTCTTCGAGCTATTATCTTCTGCGATAACTTTAATCGTCGTGACAATAGTTTGTTGCTTCTTGTCGGTCGTATCGAAGTTCAGGTTTTCGGTCCACTCCACTGTACCGCCTGTCTTCTCTGCGCCGCCATTTATGCTAACTCTTGCATCTGGGTCACTAACCGTATACTTCAATACTACTGGCGCCGATACGTTTTCGTAAGTTAGGCCATTGACTGAGTATTCGGTAGTACCTGGATCAAAGCTTCTGTTTAGTGCGCCCGGAGTTCCAACTGATAAGGTTGCAAGGTTCGCATTATTGTCTTTCTTGATGTTAAAGTCGATTCGGTAAACGCTTGGCTCACTCTGATCGGCTGGCGTTACCTCTACCTTGATCGTCTGCATTGTCTTGCTTGGATCGATAGTAATCTTACAGCTTCCCGTTTCCCCGCAAACTTCATTGTTCTGATAAATATAACGGTAAGTTGCGTCTGGGTTATTCTCTGTTGCCATCACGGTTAATTCCGTCACATCATTCGTGATATCTGGAATTGAGTAGGCTAACTGGCCCGCATCAAACGCTGGAGTCAAAGCAACTTGGTTTCCATCTTTCCAAACTTGCAAACTTGCCAAGGTGCTATCACTGGATTGCGCTATCGAGACTGTAAAGTTGTAATAGCGTGGATTTTCGCCAGATTGTGGCGTTACTGTTATTCTGTAGGCGCCATCCGTCAAATCGTTATAGTAAACTCTTTGCTTATAGTTATTTGCGCTCGTAAAGGTATGTCCGGCGTTATCAGTAACGATTGATGTCGTGCGTTCTGGCTCTGCTGTTATTTCAAACGAATTGCCACCGTAAGGAATCGTAATGTTGTAGTTAAAGCCAGTCTTCGAGAAGGTCGGCGACATACGCGTACCGCTATCTACTTCTGCATTGTAAAGGAAGCTATTTGATGAAGGCTTGCGCTGAGCGTTAATGTAATAAGTCTTAATATTGTCATTACAGTTAACAACTCCAGCCGCCACCAAGTCTGCATACTTATCATCACAAGCTTCAGGCTTGATAGTAATCGTGTACCAGTTATCCTGGTTAACAATCAAGTCGATAGGCTCAGACATCTCTGCTGTCGCCTTATTGCTTGCTCTTGTTGCTACGATATCGGATGCATAAAGTTTATCTTTATCCTCATCATTCATCGTAACCGCGTAACTGTATGTTCCAGCACTGAAAGCAGGATCAAGGTTCGAAGCATCCTTTACATACATGTTCGAGAGCGAACCCTCTTCGGATGGTTTCTTAAGGAGCGTAATATTGTAGACTTGCTCAGTCGTGCCATCTTCAGCTTTCACCGTAATCTGATAGCTGTTTCTACCTGTCGAAATCGTCAATGGAGTCGAAACATCACCTGTGATGGTTGCCTGATCATCTTTTGCAGTTGCGCCAAGAGTCATTCCTGAAGCGCCGCTGCTTGCAAGCTGACCTAGGTCACAGGTATATTCACCATCATCTAGAGTACAGTTCTCAAGATTGACACTTTGTGTCGTACCGCCATTGAAGGTATATGTCAAGGTATCAAGCAATGCATTACTACGTTTCGTGCGAGTAACTTTTACACTATAGGTCTTCTCTGTCGTGCCGTTCTCTGCTGTTACCTTTACGCCAAGTGTACGTTCGCCACCAGTCGGAATGTTATATTCGTTTGGTGTATTGTCCGGTGTTGCCGTGTAAACAATTGTCTGCGTTACGCCATCTGCTAGATTCTGTGAACCGACATATTCTAGCAAGACGCGATCTTGGTCTCCCGGAATCGTTACTTCGTAAAGCGTTGTCGAATCGCTTGGATTAAAGGTTGGCGTCATCGTGTATGCTTCGCCGTTTAGGTTTGTAACCTTAAACTCACTTAGCGTTGCATCATCAGATTTCTCGCGAACGATATTCAAAGTGTAGGTTTTCTTCTTGGTTGTATCGCCGTTTTCTGGGATAACCTCAATTGTAAAGGTATCATCTATGCCATCGATTTCTTTGTGGCCATAGCCCGTAACATTTGCATGTCCTTCGGTTGGCGTGTAGTTGATATAAATATCACTTACATCTTTGCCAACCGTAACGGTATATGGACCTCCA
>JAUMYE010000044.1 GCA_030528815.1 Candidatus Saccharimonadota bacterium
TTGCGCTTGAAGTTGGTATCTTGAATCCAAAGATGTCTCCGCGCCAGACTCTCGAACCGGGCGAAATTGGATATATTGTAACGAACCTCAAAGCAACTCGCGAAGCAAAGGTTGGCGATACTGTAACGCTAACAAAAAATCCTGCGACAAAAGCTTTGCCTGGTTACAAAAACGTTCGCCCATTTGTCTATGCTGGCTTCTTCCCAGTTTCTAATGACCAGTATAAAGATCTTAAAGACGCACTAGAAAAGCTATCTTTGGCAGATTCTGCCTTGCAATATGAACCAGAAAACTCTCCAGTGCTTGGCTTTGGTCTTCGTATTGGCTTCCTTGGTCTCCTTCATATGGATATCATTCGTGAACGCCTCGAGCGCGAGTTTAAGCTCGATCTTATCGTGACGAATCCATCGACAGACTACCATGTCTTGCTAACTAGTGGTGAAGAACTAGATATTCGTAGCGCCTCGGATTTGCCAGATGTAACCTTCGTAAACGAGATTCGCGAGCCGTGGGCAAAGGGTGAAATCATTACGCCAAAGGAATATATCGGTGCTATCCTTGAGCTTATTGTTGGTAAACGTGGTATCCAGAAAAACATCTCATATATTGATACTCGTGCTGTTATTGACTTTGAGGCTCCAATGGCGAACCTTCTTACAGATTTCTATGATCAGCTTAAGTCTTCTACATCTGGCTATGCTAGCTTTAATTATGAGCTTGGTGGATATAAGGCGGAAGATTTGGTTCGTGTAGATGTCTTGGTTGCTGGCGAAAAGATTGACGCCTTGTCTGTTATGGCTCACCGTAGTGAAGCTGACGCAATCGGCCGTACAGTTACAAAGAAGCTAAAGGAAGTTATTCCGCGTCAGAACTTCGAGGTGGCACTTCAAGCTGCAATTGGTGCAAGGATTATCGCCCGCGAAACGCTTGGCGCATATCGCAAGGATGTTACAGTAAAGATTCATACTGGTGACCGTGATCGTAAAGCAAAGCTAACTGAGAAGCAGAAACGTGGTAAAGCTCGTATGAAGCGCTTTGGTAAAGTAGATATTCCAAGCGAAGCCTTTACGGTATTACTAAAAAGAGATAACTAAAAAAATAGAGCTGGATGAACCGGCTCTATTTTTATGCTATTTACAAACTTTAAGTAGTGCTTCGATAGTATTCTGGAATACTTCGTCGCGGCTTTCCTTGGCGTCAACCTCTACGAGCAAGCCTTCATTCTTGTAAACTTCGAGAACTGGAAGAGTCTTCTCGTTGAATTCCTTAATGCGAAGCTCGAGTGCCTCCTCGTTAAGGTCATCGCCACGAGCGCCACGATCTAGACTCTCGAGTGCGAGTTTGCGGCGTTTCTCCATCTCTTCGCGCGAGATATTGAGGAGGATTGCCGCCTTGATAGGATGTCCAGCATTCGCAGCAGCTTCCATAACAGGGCGTTCTTCGCCTTCCCAGCGACCAACACTACTAAGAATCAAAGGAAATTCCTTCAAATCTTCGTTTGCGAAATATGGCAAAACGATAGTGCGGAATTTGTCTGTGCTAGCAAGAGCGCCAGAGTTCATTTCTTCGCGTAGCTTTTCGTCTCTCTCCTGAGCGTCGCGTAGGATGGAGCCGGAGCTAAGTAGTTTACCGCCAAAGGTTTCGGCGAGGCGAGCGCCAATGGTGTCTTTTCCCGAAAATGGCATGCCAAAGATATTGATACTACCTGTGCCGAGCCATTCTTTGATGATTTCGATATTCTGTTCCATAATTTTTAATGTTAAAATTGTATCATATGGATAATCAGAATGCGAATGGTGGGAAAGCGTTGCCGAAATTTCCTTTTCTTGGGGGTAAAGACGAAAGCAAAGTAACGCGCGACGGCGTCGAAATGACGGCCGATCAGGACGTTCTATCTCCTATGACGAAAGCTCAAAACGTCGAGGTTGAGAATTTGCGCGCAAAAAGTCTTGTCGAATCTGAACGCGAAAAAGCCAACGAAGAGCTTCGTCGTATTGAAGAATATAATGCAAAAATCCGCGCGATGGAAGAGGCTCGTCTGCGCGCCGAAAAAGCCAAAAAGACTACGGTCTACGTAATAATTGCCATTATTTGTGTTGCTTTGGCCGTCGCTACGCTTGTATTTGTTCTAGTGCTCCTTAATGCTCTAAGGCGTCCAACGACTTACGTTCCAGAAGAAAAAGAGAAGAAAGAGCAGCAATACGCTCAGGTTGAGGGTTATCAGTGTGAGACTGCAAAATGTGGCAAGATTGCAGAGCTTTCAGATGGTCGCATTATTCTTCGTGATGGAGCATATTATATTTACGATCTCGAGTCGAAAGAAAAGACTGTTACAGCGATCGATAATACCGACTACTATTCTGTCTTGCCATTTGTTTGGGGCGAGAAAACATATCTTGTGCTCGACCTTGATGCTGGCCTAAATGCGATCTTCTCAATCGCGGACAATAGATATGTCGTTGATGCTAACTATGATGCAATCTATACGGATATAGAGAGCGATACCTACAAAGATATGAAGTGGGTTTATGGTAAGTATATTATCGCAAGTCGCTCTGGCGGTTATCGCATTATAGACATGAGCGCCAATAATTCCGAAAAGGTAAATGGTAGCAAGAAGGTCTTCGCTATTGAACATGGTCCATACTTCATTGGTTACGAATCTGATGGTCAGAGACGCGTATTTAATAATTCCGGTACACAGATCTATCTCTGTCCAGCTGAAAATAATTTGTATGCTCGCGATGGTTTACTAATAACCGTCGACACTGATTACGATTATGATGTATTCGGAACGGACGGCGAATCTCCGGATGGCTATTCATTCGAAGACGAACTCGATGATCAGGATTCGGATACCTTGCCAAATTACTTCAATAACGGCAGTTACTTCAAGATTCCAAAGGAATAAAACTAAACAAACTAGCTCCAAATGGGGCTAGTTTTTATAAGGAGAGGCGCCATTAGCAAACCTTGTCAAAGAGTGCTAAAAGGCATAAAATAAGCTTATGACAGATCGTCAAAGAGAAATATTATTTGCGATTATTGAAGAATATGCAGAGCTAGCCACCCCTGTTGGTAGTGTTACTCTCGCAAAACTTTTTGACGTCTCTTCAGCGACAATTCGCGCCGAAATGGTAAAGCTCGAGGAAATGGGTCTTATTAAACAACCGCACACTTCTGCTGGCCGTGTTCCTACTGATGCTGGCTATAGGCTTTATGTTAATCAGCTCCAGGAAAAGATGGAGAACAAGAGTGCTGCCGAAAAAGAAGAACCAGAAATGCCAAAAGACAGAACGACTAAGGCTCTTGCGACTCGTATCCAGGCTCAAACACGCGCAGATTACGCTATTCGCAGCGCCGTAGATAGCCTAGTTGACCTCACCGGCAACCTTGGTCTTGCAACCGTTGGTGATCAGCTATATATCTCTGGTTTTGGTAACCTATTTTCGCAGCCAGAATTTTCTCAGGCAAACCAGGTTCAGGCCGTAGCTAAGCTTCTAGACAATATCAAGCCATGGCTACGCGAGGTCTCCCCAAACGAGGCTATTAATGTATATATCGGTACAGAGAATCCTATCGGTAAGACTTCCAATGTTTCCTTGATTGTTTCGCGCTTCCGCTCGCCTTTCTCGGACAGGAGCTATATTGGTGTTCTTGGGCCAACCAGGCAGTCTTATCGCCGTGTAATGTCGCTAGTTCGTAATGCTGGAATAATGTTGGAGGATATTTTGCTATGAAAGACAAGAAAGTTAAACAAGATCTAGAAAACGAAGAGCAGCTTCAGGAAAACCCTGAAGCCGTAGAAGAAGCTCAGCCAGAAGTTGTAGAATCTCCAGAACAGGCAAAAATTACCGAGCTAACCAACGATCTTCAGCGCACGCGCGCAGATTTTGAAAACTACCGCCGTCAGACCGAAGTTCAGCGTGAGCAATATGGCGAAGTTATTAAACAGTCCACGATCGCTAAGGTTTTGCCACTTCTTGATGATATTGACCGCGCTATTAAGGCTCAGCCGGAAGTTATGGGTCCACTAGTAAAGAACTTCGAAAAGACCCTCAAGAGTTTGTCTCTAGAAAAGATTGAACCAGCCGCTGGCGAAGAGTTTAATCCAGATCTACATAACGCTGTTATGGTAGAAGGCGATGGTGACGAAGAAACTATCGCTGAAGTTTTGCAGCCTGGTTATTATTACGAAGGTCACATTGTACGCACTGCAATGGTGAAAGTTGCAAAGAACTAATATGAAATTCAAGATTATTACGCTATTTCCAGAGATGTTCGACAAGGTTTTTGGCCAGTCGATGCTTTGGAAGGCTCAAGATAGGGGCTTGGCTAGCTTCGAGACTATTGATCTAAGGGAATTTGGCTTAGGCCCACGCAAGCAAGTTGACGATACGCCTTATGGCGGTGGTGATGGTATGCTTTTGAAACCAGAGCCAATTTTTGCTGCTGTTGAGAAAGCCAAAGAAGAGTTGCCAAACGCAAAGGTAGTCCTTATGACGCCAAAA
This sequence comes from Candidatus Saccharimonadota bacterium, assembly GCA_030528815.1. GTDB lineage: Bacteria > Patescibacteriota > Saccharimonadia > Saccharimonadales > Saccharimonadaceae > UBA2834. The sequence continues at coordinate 4,512 of JAUMYE010000044.1, forward strand.
GGTCCAATCTGGGATCAGAAACGCGCTTCGGAATTTGCTACTTCTGGTGATGACTTTATTATTATCTGCCCACATTACGAAGGATATGATGAGCGCATTTTGACGCTCGTGGATTACCAGGTTTCTCTTGGTAAGTTTATTCTTACTGGCGGCGAAATTCCTACCATGGCCATGGTAGATAGTATCGTGCGTCTTATTCCTGGTGTTCTTGGCGGTGAAACTTCGGCTGAGATCGAGAGCTTTAGCGACGGAGATAACTTCGAGTATCCGCAATATACACGCCCAGAAGATTTTCGTGGTATGAAAGTACCAGAAATCTTGCTATCTGGAAACCATGGCGAAATTGCAAAATGGCGAGCCGCCAACGCGCCAACTAAACCGAGCGAAAAATAATGGACCTTGCCTCGCCAATTGAAGACGTAAAGGGTGTAGGGCCAAAAACTAGTGAAGTATTAAACCATGCTGGCATTTTTACGCTCCGAGATTTGGTCTATCATCTACCGAGGACATACCAAGATTTTCAAGAAGCGCAGAGCATTAAAGATCTAAAACCTGGCCAGGTTGCGATTAAGGCGCGTGTAGACGCTATTTCTACGAGTCGCAAGCGTCGTGGGCTAAGCCTGACCGAGGCCACGCTACGCGATTCTACAGGCGCAGTTCGTGCTATCTGGTTCAATCAGCCATATCGCGCAAAGCAGCTAGCTACGAATAAGGAATATTATTTTAGCGGCAAGCTAGAGTTTTCTTACGGTCGCTTCCAGCTCATGAATCCGTCAGCTGAAGCTTCTGGAGATATTGATAAAGGCGCAGAAAATGGTCTCCAGCCAATCTATCCAGCGCGCGGCACGGTTAAAACTAATGATTTTCGCAAGTTTATCAAGAATATCCAGAATCAGATTGCTTTGACTCCAGATATGATTCCAAACTTCAAAGGCAGGGCGGATGCGCTTTTGTCGGTGCATTTTCCAGAGAAAATAGATGACGCTACGGAGGGTAGAAATTATCTGGCTACTGAGGAATTATTTAGTCTACTTCTTGCTTCTAGGTTAAACCGCGAGGCAAACCAGCAACTTAGAACTGCGCCAATCAAATGCGATCTTCCTGTACTGCAGAAACTGATCAAATCTTTGCCGTTTAGTCTTACGAATGCTCAAAGAAGAGCGGTTTGGGAGATTATTCAGGGCATGGAAAAAGATATCCCAATGAACCGTTTGCTTCAGGGTGATGTTGGCTCTGGTAAAACCATGGTTGCCGCGCTTTCTGGTTTTGTTGCGGCAAGGGCTGGCATGCAGACAGCGATTATGGCGCCAACGGAGGTTTTGGCGGCTCAGCATGCCGAATCTTTGTCTGAACTATTTGGAGATAAGTTAAGTATCGCCTTACTAACTGGTTCTACTAAGCATAAAACCGAGCTCAAGAAACATATCGCGAGCGGAGAAGTGGATTTGGTGGTTGGTACTCATGCGCTAATTACGGACGACACAAAGTTCCATAATCTAGGCCTTGCAATTATTGATGAGCAGCATCGCTTTGGTGTGGCTCAGCGTCAGAAGCTTCTAAGTAAAGCTCATACAATGCCACATCTATTGTCTATGACCGCAACTCCGATCCCGCGCTCTTTGCAGCTTACTATTTTTGGTGATCTTAGTGTTTCTATTCTTGATGAGCTTCCGGCTGGTCGCCAGGCCATCACGAGCAAGATTATCTCGCCAAACTCTACTAAGCAAATGTGGGAGAAAATCAAGCCAGAACTCGAGAATCATCATCAGGTTTACTATATCTGCAAAAAGATCGACGACGATGGCAAGAGCGAGCTTGCTAACGTAAAGCGCGAATGCCAGAAGATTGCCAAAATGTTCCCAGATTACCATGTAGGATTGCTGCACGGTAAAATGAAACCGGCTGAAAAAGATGATATTATGAAACGTTTCTCGTCAGGCCAGATAGATATCTTGGTAAGTACGACTGTTGTTGAGGTTGGCGTGAATGTCCCAAATGCTACTGTTATGGTGATTGTTGATGCGGATCAATATGGCCTCTCGCAGCTTCACCAGCTTCGCGGCCGCGTCGGTCGCGGTAGTGACGCAAGCTATTGTTATTTGGTCAATTCTAGCTCTGATGCTCCGTCAAGAAGGCTTCGCGAAATCGAGAAATCTCAGGACGGTTTCTATCTTGCCGAGGTTGACCTTAAACTCCGTGGCCCAGGCGAAATTTATGGTGCTTTGCAGCATGGCGCGCTAGACCTTCGTATTGCTTCAGTTACTGATACGAAGTTGGTTCATAAAGCAGAAAGGCTCGTGGATGACTTTTTGAAACAGGGCTATAATTTGCTAGAATATAAAGAGCTAAATGCTGAAGTTAAAAAATATCAGCGTTTAACCACACTTAATTAAAGACAAATATGTATTCATCTCTTGGAGTTAGAACAAATTCAAAACATTCTGGCGAGCTAATCGGTACGCACCAGCGTATAGATGAAGTTGCTCGTCGCATGATTTCGCGAAACGTTGATGTGGCGCGTGCTTTTCCGAGCACGCAGGAAATCCTTGCCTTTGAAGGTATGCAAGGTCCTGATGGCCTAAAACGCAAATCCCCAGGCGTCGACGAGCCAGAACATTTTATTATTCCTGGCGAAGATGACGGCGTGTTGATTGGATATATTCGCGATCATCACTATAACTTAACTAAGGCTTTGCGCGAAAGAAATCACGAACGCGCAGCTTTTGAAGCAGCTTGGATGGCTCACGCGATTACTGATGGATTAACGCCTGCACATCACTATCCTTATCGCGAGCGCGTCGATGAATTAATGCAGGAAAAAGACTACAAGAAGCTTTTTGGCATCAAGATCAAAGGTATTATGCGCGGCGATAGCTTGGCTCAGGCGGCTAGGAATAACTGGCTCTATTGGGGTGCTGGCGGCATTATGACGAAGCATATCGCCTTTGAGTATGGCGTAGCACAGACTATTGCCTTGCTTCCAAAGAAACGAATTACGCCTCATATGTCCCGGAAGGAATTCTCGCATATTGATTACGAAAAGGTTTTCTATAATTCTCTCGAGCGTGTAAATAATCTCAAGATGTATGAACGCTTCCTGAAAGATGGCTGGACGACTGAGCTTGCGATGGAGACCTATCAGATTTTGATTCCTGAAATAATTCGCTGCGTGGCTTTGAACTGGGCGAGCTGTATCGAAGAATCTGGTCTGATACTATATAGCCAGATGGATAGTAAGAAAAAGGCAAAGCATGAAAAATAGCAAGAAAATCCGCATTATTTCTGGCGAATTTGGCGGTAGACTAATCGATACGCCAAAAAGTGAGCTAACTCAGCCAATGGGCGACCGTGAGCGTATGGCAATATTTAACCGCCTACGCGACGAAATTCCAGGTACGCGCGTGCTGGATATGTTTGCAGGTAGTGGTGCTTTGGGTATTGAGGCTTTGTCTCTTGGTGCTGTAAGTGCAGATTTTGTAGACAAGAGTTCTGAAGCGAAACGTACTATCAAACAGAATCTAAGCCTACTAAAGATCGAAAACGGCAATGTAGTTGGTGAGCCAAGCGGTAAATATGACTTGATTTTTATGGATCCACCGTATGATAACCCACAATACGAACTATGCCTTAAAATCGCCAATGAATTCCTATCGGATTCCGGTTATCTAGTTTTGTCTCATCCGACTTCGCCAGAACCGCCAGTTTTTGATGGTTTAGAGCTACTTAGCGATAGGAAATACGCTGCAGCGCATATCAAAATCTATCAAAAATAATTGAAACAAAAAAATAAGGCCAACCTCCCAGATGACCTTATTTTTTGTTCTAAAGACTGCGTACTTCGATTTCTACGCAACCTTCAATCTTTTCGATGTCAATTGACATTGTATATACCTCGTTTTTGTTTTGTGTTTGTTTGTCTCTCAACTCTCCACGTAACCAGTATAGCAGAACTAATTTAAAAAAACGCAAGCATTTTCGCGCATAATATTTGGGATTTTTATGCGCCAAGATATAAAGAAAAATTAGTGCTAATATATAAG
>JAUMYE010000045.1 GCA_030528815.1 Candidatus Saccharimonadota bacterium
TGCCGCAAATGTCTTGTACTTCGCGTCCGCTCGATTATCGACATAGATTGTCTTAGTCTTGGGGTCGAAGAGTACGAGATATTTGGTGGTCGGATCGGACGAAGCGAGCATCTCGCCGAAGTCTTTGGTTTCATAGGCGACATTGACGACTGCTTTTCCTGTGCATTTACCATTCCGGATGGTAAGAGCTATCGTTTTATTCATATATATCCCTCCTAAACTGATGAACAAAAACGTATTGATATATTATATAATTTTTGAGGCATTTAGTCAATTTTGTAGCGTTGTTCTAGTTTTTTGCTGCAGGCTATTTTGCTTCGTCATATATGGATTAACTTGCCAAAATGGAAAGTTTTAACAGATAAGCCAATAACGCTAAGGTGTATTAACTTTCCGAAATAGCAAGTTAAAGTATACACTTTAAAAAACTTAAGACATAAAAATACGGGTATCTTTACCCGTTTTAATCATCGTATGGAGCTGCAAATATCTTTGATATTTGCTTGCACATTCGGTCAAAAGCTAAAAAAATACAGGTATTTTTTACCTGTTTGACTCTCATGTGGAGCCGCAAATCAGACTTGAACTGATGACCTGCCGCTTACAAGGCGGCTGCTCTACCAACTGAGCTATTGCGGCGTAATGTCTATATTCTATACTATTTTCTTATTTTTGGGAAGCTTTTTGTTGGCTACGTGGGCGTTTTGTGCGCTAGTTTTCTTTGCAGCCTTAGCAATAGCAGCAGCTTTCTTCGCTTCTACTTTCTTTTGAGCTTTTAATTCTTTGGCTTTCCTGTGTTCTTCTTTTACTTGTTTTGCGAGCTGAGCGCGTTCTTCTTTGCTGATTGATTTGCGATCGCTGCTCTTTGCCATCTTTTCGCTCGTACTATCGATTGTGAAACCAAAAAGCTTTTTCTCTCTTTGAGCGGTTCTTTGGATGCGCTGCTTGGTTAGCTCGATATTCTTTTCGTCGTTATTGTTTTCGTAGAACTGCAAAAGATGCTTCAAAATGGCTGTATCTGGCTTAAGCTCGTATGCGCCTTCGAGGGATTCGATGGCTTTGCTGCGCTTGCCGAGTTTTTCTAGAGCTTTTGCATAGGCAATATATCTTGCTGGCTCGCCACCATCAAGTTCCAATGCATGCTCGAATGCCTGAGCGGCTTTATCGTAATGGCCTGTTTCGTAGTAAATAAGACCAACGTTATGAAGGCTAGATGCGTTATTGTCTAGGCTTTGAGCAATCTCGAAGCATTCGATAGCTTCGTCGTATTTTCTTTCCTTAGCATAAATAATACCTAGGCGGTTGTATGCTGCGGCATTCTTTTCGTCAAATTGAAGGATTGTAAGCAATGCTTTTTCGGCGCGAACTGGTTTCTTTTCGCGGATTGCAGTCTGAGCAACGTTCCAAAGTTTCTTGAAACGAGGGTCTTTTTCGGCTACTTTTTGCTTTTCACCGCCATGATAATTGGGTATGAAAAATACAATAAAAAGACATAATACAAGTAGAAGCACTGCTGCTAACATAGGTTTATTATATCACAAGCTCTTTTATCGCCCAAATGCCTAGAGCATGTTTGCTACTAGCTGTAAACGGACGTTTCCGCCATTATTAATAGCTTGATGAGTGTTAATTAGTTTTTCTATTTTCTGTGCGAAAGCTTTCTGTGAAGTTTTGCCGTAGCTTGCCAATGCGAGATCTATAGCCGTTTCTAGCATCTGCAAAGCATGAATGCGTGGTGGATTTTTCTTGTCTTTAGCGATTTTGTTCGCTATTTCGTCGATTTTTTCTGGCTTGGCGGTTAGATAGAGCTTTGCTTCTTCGAAAATATCTTTATCGTAGTGGTCTGGACTAAATTTTTCGCGGTTGATATAGAACAAAAAGGCGCGTGAACGGATAGTTGGAATTATCTTGCCGCTTTGGCTGGTTAGAAAAACGTAGTGAATATTCTCGCCTGGCTCTTCGAGCTTCTTTAGGAAGCAGTTATTGGCGGATAAGGTCATGAGCTCGGCGTTTTCGATTACTATTGAAATGCTTTGTAGCTGCTTAGTATTAGTTAGCTCGGAGATGTCGCGGATTTGCTCAATTTTGATCGAGTTTTCGTCGTCGGCCGGCTTAATATGTATGGCTTTTGGCAGGATTTTGCTTTGGTCGATATTTGCGGCAATATCAAAAATACAAAAACCGCACTTCTCTACGATATTATCTATAGCTTCGATGCTACTTAAGTGCATCTAGAAAATGCTCCGGAAGGCTGGCTTCGAAGGTTTTTCGGATGTTATTAGGCTCGCCTGGTATGGTAATCTCTAGCGATGCGGCATGGAGATACATTCTGTCGGCTTTTGGACCTTTTGGATTATAGATTGGGTCGCCAAGAATTGGGCAGCCGATGTGTGCAAGATGAATGCGAAGCTGATGAGTGCGGCCAGTCTTTGGCTTTAATTTGATAAGGGCGTATTTTTCGCCAGTCTTAATGACTTCATATTCAGTAATTGCTTCACGGCCATCTGGATCAGGAATGAAAGTGGTTGGACGCTTGAGGTTCCTGGTTAAAGGAACGCTAATAATTGCGTGTGGAACCTGAGGAATGTTGGTTGTGATGGCGTAATAAACTTTGTGTGCATGGCGCTCTTGGAACTGCTTTTGTAAAAAGCCTTTGGTTTCAAGATTCTTGGCTGTAATAATAACGCCAGACGTATCGCGGTCTAGGCGATGTACAATCTCGCCAAAATCGTCAATGGAAGCTTCTGGAACATATGCGCCCTTTTTAATAGAAAGCATGCCTTTTGGCTTATTGAAGACGGTTACGTTGTCGTCTTCATAAATGACTTCTGGACGGTCAGAATCGTTAGTTGGAAGATTAAGTATTAGCTCAGCGTCATCGTCGACGAGTGTGCTAGAAATAGTCTCGACTTCGCCATTGACGGTAACGTGACCTAGGCGGATGAACTTCTGTAAATCGCCACGGCTATAACGAGGATAAAAATTCAGCAATGCGACATCTAGACGCTTGCGATTGTCTTCTTCTTTGTTGTCTTTTGAGGTATCAAAAGGAATATCTCCGTTGATTTTCCTTGATAATTCCGGCTTGCTGAATTTCTTTGCCATAAGTGTATTTTAGCAAAAAACAGGTAGAATTAAAAACGCTAACGCTTGGCAAAATGCAAGAATTATTTTATTTCTTCTTGATTGGTTTGAACTTGGATTTCTTGATTTTGGCGCGAAGGTTTTTCTGGAAGTTAATGAGTTCTTTTAGAGCCTCATTATATCTAGTAGACTTAAACTTCGGGAATGCCTTCAAAATACGATGTAGCTGCTTGTCTAGGATCGTCTGCTTGAATGTTAGCTTGCGGTTTTTTGTAAAGAAATCGTAAAGCTCTGGGTGCTTTTGCTCGAGCATGACCTGATATTTCTTTAGCCTGAAGTTAATCTTCTTGATGCTCTCGGTTGTGACGATAGTATCAATTATGATAGCTACGATTATTGCGATGCCGCTTAGGTAAATTGTATTGAGCGGTAGGTTCTGTAGTAGTTGCATCGGTAGATTATTTACGTATTGGATTAAAACTGAAAAGAGTCCAAAAACCAGGAAGCCATAAAGGCAGATGCGTCCATTAAGGTTGGCTGGAAATTCTGAATAATCCCACCAGCGAGCATGGAAGAGTTTTTCTAGCACTACCGAAACGATGTATTCCAAAATACAGGCTAAAACGCCGCCCAGGAAGAATAGTTCAATTTTGTTATCCGTGAAGCAACCTACAAGTAGGAAAATAAGGGCGCCAACGCCATAAATTGGGCAGTATGGACCCGTCAAAAAGCCACTGTTTACAAACTTCTGGCCGCGAGCCATTGGAAGTAGGACAGATTCCCAAATCCAACCAAAAAGGCTATATGCAAAGAAAAGGATGGCTAAAATGCAGATGAATAGCCCAATGTTGCCGCCAGCAAGTTCCCACCCAGGATACGGATTCATTATTTACGTACTCCGACTTGCTTTTGGATTTCGTAAAGCTTCTTGTTTGCGACTTCGTTGGCGTAAGCTTCGCCCTTTTCTAGGACATTCTCGACATCTTCGTCGGAAATGCTTGCGACTTTGGCTTGGAAGCTTGTGAGGAAGTTAGAAACGCTTTCAGCTACCTGCTTCTTTAGATCGCCGTAGCGAGTCTGTCCATCAAATTGCGCGATAACTTCTTCGAGAGGCTTGTTATTGATAAGGGCTTCAATCATGAGAAGATTGCTAACGCCTGGCTGCTTTTGCATATCAAAGTGAATTACGCCTTCACTATCGGTCGTGGCGGACATAATCTTTTTCTTGGCTTCTGCTGGGTCGTCGTTTAGAGAAATCTTAGACTTTTCGTTGTTGCTACTCTTGCTCATCTTCTTGGTAGGTTCAGTGAGTGAGCGAATGCGTAGACCTTTGTCTAGGCCCATGAAAGCGACCTGCTCTTTTTCTGGGGCCGGAATCGTGAATAGTTCGGTTTCGAACTTGTTATTCATGCGCATTGCGATATTACGTGTAAGCTCTAGGTGCTGGAACTGATCCTCGCCAAGTGGGATATATTCTGCATCGTAGAGCAAAATATCTGCGGCCATAAGGATTGGATAGTTGAATAAGCCTACAGTAATGGCATCGTGATGTTCTTCAGATTTTTCCTTGAACTGTGTCATGCGGCTAGCTTCACCGAATGGTGTGAAGCAATCTAATATCCATGCAAGCTCGCTGTGGGCCGGCACGTGTGATTGTCTGTAGATGTGGACGTTTGGATTGTCTGTATCTAGTCCAGCGGCCATGTAGTATTTGATGCCCTTGATGACCTGAGCATAGAGTTTGCTGTGGTCGATTGGAGTTGTGAATGAGTGTAGGTCTGGCACAAACATGTTAATGTTGCAGTCTGTGGCATGTTTATGTGCGAGGTTTATCATTGGCATATAAGCGCCAAGAAAGTTGCCGATGGTCGGCTCTTCGTTTGCGCGTACGCCAGTTAGTATAGTTTTCATAAGTTATCCTTGTTTATTGTTATTAGCATCAGAATACTGACTAAGTCAGCGAGGAGTTAGTCTTGCCAATAAGGAATAAATGCGGATTGATAGTTCATGCCCTTAATTATATCATGAACACCTTAAAACACAAAAAATCCGCTCTTCTAGCGGCTACCTACATTATCTATATATATTAATCTGAACCGAGCTGAACGTTTAGCTGGTTGGGTTAGCGAATTTGCTCCATGCCTCTGTGGACATGTAAGCGACATCTTTGTCGAGATGTCCAGCGCTGGAATACTGCCAGATGGTCAAGAAGTTCCAGGAGCCAATCTGATAAGGCATGTTTTCCTGCGAATCAAGAAAAGTGCCTGAGTCGGTGGTTTCAGTGTTGGGATATCCGGCCATCCAAAGGCCGTAACTTGTAGCAACAGCTTTCCAGTTGTCGCCGCCGTTATTGATATCTTTAGCACAAGCGTACATCAAAGGCTTTACTCCGTCTGTGAGACGAGTAACCTCATCGAGAAATGCTTTGCAGAAGTCTGCGTTAGCTTTGTAGTCAATTTTGCCGTCTTTTTTGATGGAAAACTGCGGTTCAAAGTCGCAAGCCAGGAGCCAGTTATGGTCCCAACCGCTAGCTTTGAGCTGCTCCACAAAGAAGTTAGCTTCAGTGACTGCATCGACGCCGGAGTCGGGTCGTACGAGGTGATAAGCCCCGATAAGCTTGTTGCAATCTTTTGCTGCTGCGATGTTCTCGGTGGCTTTGGGATCCGTATAAGTATAACCTTCGGTTAACTTAACGATAACAAAGTCAAACTGGTCAGCCTTGTCTTCCCAAACGCTAGGCGGGTTGTGCTGTGATACGTCGATTCCCTTCAGGCTGTGAGTCTCGTTTTTGGCGTGACTTACCGGCTGCTGAATTGGCGTTTCGCTGATTTCGTTGGGCTCACATTCGTCAGTAGCAACAAGAGGCTCAGCCACGGGGGCTTCAGGCTCGTTGTTTACTTCTGCTTCTGTGTGAGTGTCCTGAGCGGAAGACTTGTCGTCCTCGCTCTGAGCTGTCGTGGTGGTTTCTGTGGATGAGTGGAGAGTTGCAAAGGGGTTTTCGCCGCCGTTTGCACCGTAGTTGTAAGCTACGACCGCTGTGATAGCAACTGCAATTGCGCCAGTAAGGTAGGCAGCGATTACGGGATGCTTCTTGTAAAAGCCAGAGATGGCCTTTGCGGACTCGGTGATGATGGTCTTGAAGAGATCGAAGATGCTCTTCAGTACGTTAATCATAGCAGTAAGGATTGTCATAGTCCTTACCTCCTTTCAAATGTATAGAAACGGGCCGAACAGCTCGGTCCAGAATAGATAATGTTCAAAGGCGCTCGCGCGCCTGATAGAGGATAGTATAGCATTATTTTTAGAAAATGCAAGCGTTTTTTGTTAATTTTTGAGGCAGAAAAAATCCCGTACATGATGTGCGGGATTTCATAGAGATACCTTACCATGCGCCTTGGATTCCGGGTGTGTCCGGATCAAGATCTTCGACATCTGCAGGCGGAGGCGGCTCGAGTGTGGTTTCGATTGTAGGTTCCGTTGTTGCTTCAGTTGGTGCGGGCGGATTCGTAACGATAATTTCGAGCTCGGTAGCTTCGGTAACTAAAGCTTCTGTTACAATGGCTTCGGTCAACTGTGCTTCCGTTGTCTGCGTGGTTGCTTCTGTGGTAGGAACCGTGGTCTCGGTCGTAGCTTCGGTTGTCTGCTCGGTTGTGGCTTCCGTAGTCGTCTCGGTTGTCTGAGCTTCGGTTGTAGCCGAAGTCATAGCTTCCGTTGTTTCGCTAACTACGAATGCGGGCAGGTTCGGGCCACTGGGATCAGATTCTCTGCCTTTGCCTGTCTGGGTCATAATAACCAAGAAGACGATGGCGAAGATTGCGATGAGAATAAGAGCCATAATGATAGACACGATTGCCCTTGCGTCGAGCGGGGCTTCATCGCTATAGGCTTTTATGTCGCCGTAGTAATCGTTGCTTCTAGCTTTCGCTCTGTTGATTGTGGCCTGCTTGGCTTTCTGGGTAGTTTTGGCAATCTTGAGGCGCTTGACCTCTGCTTCGACTCTTTTGCTGATTGCTTCGGCGGAGTCGTTGTGTCTGTCGTAACTGCCATCGTACTCGATTTTGCTCTTGCTAGTAGGCCTGGGTCGAATAACCGGGAGTTCCATGGTATCCAGGAAGTCGGTGTTTTTCTTGTTCTTTTTCATTGTTTGCTCAACCTCCTTAAGTAGTAAAAAGTGCAAAAAGAACATATATATTATACCATAAAACGGCTTAAAACTCAAGGAAGCAGGCTTTGCCCCTGATGCTTGAGCTGGCGGCGCATTTATGCTAAGATAATTACATATTTCGGGGCACTAGCTCATTTGGTAGAGCGCTTCCATGGCATGGAAGAGGTGAGGAGTTCGAATCTCCTGTGCTCCACCATTTTACGAATAAGTCCTCTTTGAGGTCTTTTTTGTTGTTCTGGTATAATTGGGTTACGGGTACAATTGACTATTTGGAGTTGAATTGATTTATGAATAGCAGCAAATTGAAATATTTATTACCGATTAGATCCATTTTGTTTGTAGGGATATTTGTTGTTGGCTCTTTGATTGTCGGGAAAGAATTAAACGAAATTAGTAATTGGTGGAGTATTGTTGCTACCGTAGTTAATATCGTAACGATTATATTGATAATTTTTGCGGCGAAAAGAGTTAAGTCTAGCTATGCCGAGTTGATTAATTATAAGAAGAAAAAATCTAAAGCGAAGCAAATTGTATTGATTTCGCTTTTGATCTTATTAGTTGGTACTAGCGGGATGTATTTAGCTGGTTTTATATGTTATGGAAAGTTCCCCTATGCCGCTCCTATGATGATTGCGCCAATTCCATTAGTGCTCGCAATTCTTAATTTCTTTGTTTTGCCCCTAACTACTCCTTTTGCTGAGGATGGGCTATATCTTGGTTGCGGGGTTAATAGTATAAAGAATAAACATTTGGCTATATTAGTTCCTGCATTTTTCTATGCGGTTCAACATAGTTTTATTCCGACACTATTAGATGGAAAGTATGTTATATATAGATTCCTTTCGTTCTTTCCACTAACAATAATTTTGTGTTGGTATTACCGCGAAAAGAAAAATCCAGTTCCTATTATGGTCGGGCATGCGCTAATAGAAATAGCTAGTGTAGTTATGATACTTATGACTTCTATAAGTCCTGATATTTATCAGATGATGCTAGATATGTAGATTGGATTGAAAAAGACCCCTCGAGTGAGGGGTCCTAGAATTTGTGACTATCAGCAACTTTTTTAGCTTTTGCTGTAGCCTCTTCTGCTAATCTCATGCGTTCGCCTGCCAGCTTGATGATGTTTTGTTTGTCGAAAGAATCGTCTTCTAGTGAGGCCAGCTCAAGATATTTGATAGATTGGTCTTCGTAGCAGGCGGAAATAAGCTGATAACCCCTGATTACGATGTTT
>JAUMYE010000046.1 GCA_030528815.1 Candidatus Saccharimonadota bacterium
CTGGCATTTTTGTAGTGCTATTTTTCCTACAAAAGCAAGACGCCGCCAAGATGGACCGCGACAAACAGCGTAAAATCGCCATCAATGCAATCTATTACGCCCTCGAAGAAGGCTTTTACAAAGATAACGGCTATTATCCAGAATCTATCACGACCGCCGAAGAGCTTCCTTGGATTGATCCGAACCTCTTCACCGACCCGAACGGCATTAACCTCTGGGTAGAAGGTGGCGATTACAGCTACGAGGCTGAGAACTGCGACGAAGATAATCACTGCAAAAAATACAAGCTTCGCGCCGTAATGGAAAAAGAAGAAGATTACGTCAAAACTAATCGCAACTAATTAGAGACAAAAAAATAAGCCAGGATGAAACCTGACTTATTTTTATGGTTTTAAGCACCAACTTTGTCGCGGCGGATGGTATGCTTTGCATTACGCTCGACATACTCGATAATCTTGCCAGCAACGTTGCGGCCAGTAACTTTCTCGATACCAAATCCAGGGGAAGCATTAACCTCGAGTACGAGCGGACCACGTGCGGAGCGCATGATATCTACGCCAGCAACGCTTAGGCCCATAGCCTTGGCGGCCTTTACGGCAACCTTTTCCTCTTCTGGAGTTAGCTTAATTGGAGTACCAGTACCACCCTTGTGAAGGTTGGAACGGAAATCGTCATCAAGACTCTGGCGCTTCATACTAGCAACAACTTTCTGACCAACGACGAAAGCACGAATGTCTGTGCCTGCGGATTCCTTTACGAATTCCTGCAAGAGAATGTTAACACCGTCATCATTTGTAAGATAGAAAGCCTGAAGAACAGACTTAGCAGCTTTCTTGGTTTCCGCTAGAACAACACCGTTACCATGAGTACCACTTGCAAGCTTGATAATAACTGGCATTTCGCCTAGCTGATCAAGAAGTTCGTCGATATCTGCAGTATTACGGGATACGACAGTCTTTGGAATATCGATATTGGCCTTGGCTAGAATCTGCATAGAGCGAAGCTTGTTTCTAGCGCGCGTAATAGCGATAGACCTAGAAAGCACATAATCACCCTGCATTTCTAGCTGGCGTACGATTGTCGTACCATATTTTGTCATGTAGCTAGCAATACGAGGAATAACTGCATCGTATTTATCTAGTGGTTTACCCTTATAGAAAACGGCATTTTGACCCTTAGCGATAGATACATAACAGTTCTTGTACTTTACGATATCTACTTCGTGGCCGCGAGCCTTAGCCTCTTCTACTAATCGCTGAGTAGAATAGTTCTTGTCTCCGTTGGATAGAATAGCGATTTTCATTTTACTCGTCCTCTTTTAGATAATATTCTTTATAAAATTTGTATGGATTTTCTTTCAATTTCTTGCGTAAGTTTCTTGTTCTTTCGTGTCTAGATACAATAAGTCCTTCATCTTTACTAACATCTACTAGAAACTTTTCCGATAGCGTACGTCTTCCGATTAATATTGGGTATTTATGGGTCGAACGATCACATAGACCGAATCTTACCTTCATTGTGACACCCGCTATAGTAATCGAGAAGCGTGGGCAGAACTTAAGTTTAAGGTGTCCAGATGCGCTTTTTACCTCGGCCACGGAGAAATCTTTTGTGCGGATTTCTTCACCGGTGTAAAAATCGGATTTTTTATCAAAAAGACAGAAGCAGAGTTCGTTATCTTTATTGACATGAATATTGCTTGCCCATATTGCAGAGCCGTCGGCGCCGGTGTCAATCTTCGCAGGAACACCTTTGGCGTAACCTTCGATATCTACCTTGGCTTCGCGACCTATGATTAGCTTTTTCATAACAAATATACTTCTAAAAAAATACAGGCTTATTATACCAAAAAAGTGCGAAAATGTCAATGGTTAAATCACCAAAATGACCAGATTTAACAGGTATGGGCCACCATGGTATAATAGCAGTATGAAAGCCGACCTCGAGAAACTACGCCACGCTCGTAGTACAAAAGATTTTCCAAACATCAAACTCAACGATGATGAGCACGTTGAGCTTTCGATAAGGCGCTCTATGCTTGGCATTATTGCTATTTGGCTTATTTCTGCCATCCTTATCGTTGCGATTACTACTATTCTTATTATTGTCTTTAGTGATCAAAACGTAAAAGATATGATGAACAAGCTTCAAGATAACGCTCGCAATTGTCTCTATGTTATTATCGCGATTCTATATATCTTGGCTCTATTTATTCCGTTTGTTCTTCATATGATCTACAAGTCGAATACCATGCTAATTACAAACCAGCGCGCAATTCAGATTATTCGCACTTCTCTCTTTAATACATCTACAAATATTATTGAATTGCAGAAAATTGAGGATGTTTCTTTCCATAAAAACGGCCTTCTAGATACTCTTTTCAATATTGGCACGCTAAGGATGTCTACGGTCGGCGACGAGACAACTTACACCTTTACAATGCTCGATACTCCACACGATGAAGTTGAAAGGATTTCCGAGCTAGTCAAGGCCAGCCACCATCGCAAGGCTCGCGAAGAAGCGAAAGCCGCTGCAGAGGTCGCAAAAGAGATGGCTTCCGAAGAAGCAAAGAAAGAAGCTTAAATAAATACCCCGCCAACAAGCGCGGGGTATTTTGATGCAAATCAAAAATTGTTTTATAATACGCTTATGGCTTTAGCAATGATATTAGCCGCGTTGCTGCTTTGTTTTCTGATTTTTAGACACCATGTGGGCATTCCTTTTCTTGCCATGATTGCTGGCGTTACGGTTTATGATGCCTTTGGCGCTTCTTTTGCTGAGGCAATTCATACCTGGATCCCAGCCATCGATACCTGGATTGCGCAACAGGTGCTTTATGGATTATTTGTCGCAATTATTCCGATTGTTCTCTATTTCCGCGTCGGCAGGAGTGGACTATTTGGGATTCTTCGCATTGTTGAATCGGCGATTTTTGCCCTAATGCTCACAATTCTATTGTCCGGCCTCGCCGCAACAATCTTTAACTACGATTCTATGACCGTCAAACTAGCTGATTGGATTAACGGCATCAAGGGAATTTTGATGGTTGGCGGCGTTATATTTGCGTACGTAGATGTTTTCTTTTATCGTTCAGGTCCGTCTTTCTAAGCTCCCAGAGAGCAATTCCAGTCGCAACCGACACATTGAACGATTCTTTTGAGCCACACATTGGAATCTCGAGCAGATTATCACACTGGTCGAGAATTTCTTTTGGAATGCCGTGGACTTCTTCGCCTAAGATCAGAGCGATATCTTTATCAAAATCCTGAGGCTCGGCAAGGTTTAGAGATTTTTCGCCCTGTTCCAAAGCGCAGACACTATAGCCCTCTTTTTTGAGGTTTTCGATTTCTTCAAAAATATCTGCACAGCGATGGAATTTTATCGTTTCTTCGGCACCAAGAGCGGTCTTATGAATCTGCTTTCGTAGCTTCTCTTGCTCGTGCGGCAAACCCTTGTCCATAAAAGGCGTATAGCCAGCAAAAACCGCTTCGCCAACACCAAGACAGTCGCAGGTGCGAAGAATTGCGCCAACATTGTAGGTTGAGCGGATATTATAGAGAATAATGATAAGCTTTTTCATGCTACAATTAGATTATGGACGAAGGTGAGATACAGCGCAAGCGCAGGCAGAATGAAGAAGAAAATACTGAACGTAGATCGAGGATTCTTGGTCTTCCATATCTAGATACTCGCGATTTTGAAGAGACGTGCCCATTAGTTCCTAACTTGCTCTCTAAAGAAGAGATGCATCAGGATCATATGGTCCCTTTGCGTGCCGGCGAGAATGGCAGCCCTTATCAATTTTTGGTTACCAGCCAGACACCACGCAGTGCCATTAATCGTTTAGGCGACAGCTACAACGAGCAAGGTCAGCGCATCGAGTTTTACCTTATCTCCGAGTCTGCTTTTCGCGTCTTGATGCTTCGCTACGACCCACCAGTACAGGTCACTTATGACGATATCGAAATCGCAAAAGAAGGCGACAGCGAGACGATCCAGCAGGTTTCCGAGCTTTTGAATACTGTCGCAACAGATAAAGTCTTTGATTACCTTCTTGATCAGGCGGATAGGCTTGGCGCCAGCGATATCCACATCGAGAACATGCGCAAAGAGATTCGCATTCGTATGCGCGTCGATGGTATTTTGCACCCAGTCGCAGAGATTTCTCGTGATCGCTACCGCATTTTCATGGGCGAGCTTAGTAGTCGCGCCAATATCTCTACCGCAAGCAACAAGCCACAATCTGGCCACATGCAGAAAGATATTACAAGAAATGGCGCAACTCACCTTCTAAACCTTCGTGTCGAGATGGTTCCTACTATGTATGGCCAGGACGCCGTTCTCCGCCTCTTCAACTTCGACGAAAGCCTTTTGAATCTTGACCTTCTTGGTATCACCAAAGAAGAACGTGCTGCTATTTCCGAGGTCGTTTCCCACCCACGCGGTTTGCTCTTAATGATTGGTCCTACCGGTTCTGGTAAGTCTACAACGCTTTATTCTATCCTTAACGCGCTCAACACTACCGACCGCAAGATTATTACTCTTGAGGATCCGATCGAGTACGGCATTGGTGGTATTTCCCAGATTCCTATCGTTACAAATGATGGCGGCTCGTTTGCCGATGGCCTTCGCTCTGTTCTCCGTCTCGACCCTGATGTAGTCATGGTTGGCGAGATTCGCGACGGCGATACCGCAAAGACTGCAATCCAGGCATCTATCACTGGTCACTTAGTGCTTTCATCTTTCCACGCCAACTCTACTAGCGCAGCATTTGCTCGTATGATTGATTTGATTGGCGTAAACCCTATCTTCTCGACTTCGGTTCGCCTTTTGATTGCTCAGCGTCTTGTCAGAAAGCTTGATAGCCACAAGCAGGCTTACAAGCCAGACCAGACCACGGTTAACTACATCAAGAGAGTTCTTGATGGCGTTCAGACCGATTACAATCTTGACGATATTACTCTTTACAAAGCCGTTCCAAACGAAGAGCATCCATTTGGTTTTGCTGGTCGTACAGCTATCATGGAACAGATGGTTGTTTCTGAACCAATTCAGGCCTTCCTACGTGGCGAAAAAGAGAGCTTTGATACCAAAGCTATCGAGAAAACCGCTCGCGCAAACGGCATGCTAACCCTCGAACAAAAGGGCGTTTTGGCCGCGCTTCGTGGTGACACAACCATCGAAGAGGTCGGAAGAGTTATCTAAACGGCGCTTATCTTATTTACCCCTTTTCAATTCTTGAAAAATATGCTAAAATAAGACAAGTTTTAATTATTAAAAGGTAAGAATATGTCGTTTGAACTACTAAAAATGGTGGGAGATGCCCAAAAGAAGAACGCCGTTGTTGATGTGCGTTCTGGCGACACAGTGCGTGTGTCACAGAAAATTAAGGAAGGTGACAAGTTCCGTATTCAGGTTTTTGAAGGTACTGTTATCCGTGTAGATCGCAAAGCTTCTCATACTGAGCGCTTTGTTGTTCGCAAAGTTACTAGTGGTATTGGCGTTGAGAAATCTTTCTTGATCCACAGCCCACTCGTAGAAAAGATTGAAATCGTTCGCCGTGGTAAGGTTCGCCGCAACAACTTGCGCTACCTACGTGAACGCTCTGGTAAGTCCGCTCGCTTGATCGGTAAAGATTTTGACCGCAAAGCAGTTAACGCTCTACCAGTAGAAGAAGCTGCCGAAGAAAAAGCTGAAGAAGCAAAGGCAGAAGCCTAATTGGCTATTCTTGGAATAGATGAAGTTGGAAGAGGTCCTTGGGCAGGGCCTCTTGTTGTTGGCGCGTGCTTTTTGCCAACTCCAATCGAAGGTTTAACCGACAGTAAAAAACTGAGCGTCAAGAAACGCGAGGAGCTTGCAGAAGAAATTCGCGAGAAGGCTATTTTTGGGCTTGGCTGGATCCCGGCCGAGGAACTAGATAGTCTTGGTCTTACCGAAGCTTTATGCAAGGCCGCCAGAGACGCCGTCAGCCAGATTAATGCCGAGTTTGATGAGGTTATTATCGACGGCACGATAAACTTTTTGCGCGGCACAGAACATGAGAATATTTGCCAGATTAAGCCAAAGGCGGATTTGCTCGTGCCTGAGGTTTCTGCGGCCTCTATTATTGCTAAGGTTTCCCGCGACCATTACATGTATGAGCTGGCCGAGAAATATCCTAACTACGGCTTCGAAAAACACGTAGGTTATGGCACCGCCGCTCATAAAAAGGCAATTGAGGATTTTGGCCTTTGCCCAGAGCATCGCAGAAGTTTTAGACCAATCGCGCAGTTAGCTAAGCTAGAGAAAGATCCAAAAGTCCAGAAGAAACACAAAGAAAAAGCTGCCGAGGCTGGCAAGCATGCCGAAGATATCGTGGCTGAAGCTTTGCGTAGGCGTGGCCATAATATTATTGCGCGTAACTGGCGCACGAAGTTCTGCGAGATTGATATCGTTAGCTCTTACAACAATACTGTTTATTTTACAGAGGTGAAGTATTGCAGAAATACAGCAAAATCTAGCGGTTTAGACCGCATAGATGATAAAAAGCTTGAACAGATGCGTTTTTCCGCCGAAGCCTACGTTGCTTCGAGCACACTTAAATGCCAGGTAAAACTGGCTGCCGCCGAAGTCTCTGGCGATAACTTTAGAATTACAAAGTTCGTAATCCTAGACTAATCTTCTAGGCCAACCGTCGGCTCGGTCGGACAATTTACGAGCACGGCCTGCATGGCATGCTTTTCTTCTGGGGTTACCCAAAGTTGATACTTGTATTTTACAGATATCTGACGCGCGACATACTCGCATCGGAAGCTTTCGTTTGACGGAAGCCACGTAGCTGCATCGCCGTCAGATTTTTCTTGGTTTGCCGGACCATCAACTGCAAGAAGATTTAATGGATCCTGACTAATTTCATAGCGAGTTTCCTCGTCCATTAAATATGCGCCTGTCGACCAGGCATTGCTTAGAGCAACAACATGGTCAATCTGAACTTCGCTAGACGTTTCCTGACCACGCGTAAATTCGATCGTTTTGCCAGTATACGGATCCTCAAGTGTTCCAGATTGAACCTTGCAGCCCTTTGAGACAATATTCTTTAGGTCTCGAGCTAAAACTACCTCGCGCGTATTGCAACCAGAGGCAGTCGTACCCCAGTTATCGTAAAAGAGTTTGCGATAGTATTTTTCGGTCGTATTCTTTTCTTTTACAGCCAAATCCTCTAGAACATCGCGCGCCAAAAAGGAATCGGCGGTCGTCTGAAATTCTTTCATTTCTGGCAAATCTACTTGGGAGGCGCCAAAAAAGTTGTAGTTTTCGCCCGGGATAAAATTCTTGTACATATCTGGATTCATAACCAGATACGCCACAAAGGCAGCCAAGCCGCCTACGACCGCCAAAACTCGCCTAAGTCTCCTCTTGGCCTTGCTTGCCATGGACTAGTAATTCTCGGCGCTAATTTCGAAGTAAGCCTGAGGATGCTTACAGACTGGGCATTCTTTTGGAGCTTCTTTACCAATATGGATATATCCACAGTTACGGCACTTCCAGACAGCAACACCATCACTTTCGAAGACGATGCCCTTCTCTATCTTTTCTAGAACACGGCGATAGCGCTCTTCGTGATTAGCCTCGATCTTGCCAACCTTTTCGAAGAGTTCTGCGATCTCGTCAAAACCTTCTTCGCGAGCTTCAGCTGCGAACTTTACATACATCTCGGTTTCTTCGTAGTTCTCGCCCTCGATAGCCTCGTTAAGGTTAGAGACTGTGTCCTCTACCTCGCCACCTTTGAGTAATTTGTACCAGATTTTGGCATGCTCTTTTTCATTGTCGCTAGTTTCTTCAAAGATAGCAGCTAGCTGTTCGTAGCCCTCTTTCTTGGCCTTGCTTGCAAAGTAGCCGTATTTTACACGTGCCTGGCATTCGCCAGCAAAAGCAGCATTCAAGTTAGCCTCGGTCTTAGTTCCACTCAAATTCATATCACCTCCATGTTTATTCCTCTATTTTATCACGCTATTAGTTTAAGACTTCCAGCATAAGCGTTATACTCTGTTATACTAGTGATATGGGAATTGAGAGGGTAATAGATACCAGTATTCATGAGGATGATCTAGAGGAAAAAGCTGTTGAGTTTTCCCTCCGTCCGACTACTTTTGACGAATACATTGGTCAGACCAGGCTCAAGACTAATCTTAAACTCGCCATTGATGCCGCCAAGAAGCGTGGAGACGTTCTGGATCACGTTCTATTGTTTG
>JAUMYE010000047.1 GCA_030528815.1 Candidatus Saccharimonadota bacterium
CATGCCATAATTCATGAGATAAAGTATTAAGGAAGTCCCATGGTGTCGTGCGAACATTTGTCGCAATAACAAAAGATTCCGATTCTTGAAAACCCTTTACGCTATCATTTGGGTCCATCATCCTTACATTCGGAATGTCTTTTAGGCCATATATCTCACCAAAAAAGAGCGCAGCCTGAGTTACAGCCTCAGAATAATTCCCATTCCCAAACAAGTCGGCAAATTTCATTAATTCTTTTTGAGACTCCTCAGTATTTAGCTCTTCTACTACCTTTCCTACGCGCTCAATAATAAGCTCCTTGCTAGGGGCAAAAACTTCAGGATTATCTTTTATTATTCTTTCATTAACTTTCTCGTCTAGCCATATTCCGCCTTCAGCCGTTTGAAACCAACCATTATGCCATCTTTGTTCTTCTTCCGAAGGCTCCTCCCAACCTCCAGTTCTCAAATCAAACGGCTTAGCATCAAAAAATCCCATTTCGGCCAACTGCCTCTTTCGCTCAGCATCAGCCTTATCTTCTTCGCTCATTCGGCTATAATCCCAAACACCCAAATGGCCACGCATAGAAGATCTCATATAATGACTTTTCAAATATTCCGCGTCGATCTGGTCTTGTTTTTTCTGATTTTGTTCCTGACGCATAGACGCATGCTCAGCGCTTTCTGGCTTAGCAACAATCGTTTCACCTATCTGTTCGCCAAAAATCAAACCCTTATCATAATCATACAAAAGTTGCGGCGTTCTTATCTCTCTGCCATGCGGCTGACTCGTTGCCTCTTTTATGCCTTCTGCGCCCAAATCCGAGCTATTTCTATCAGCAAAAAACGGATCATTTTCTGTATCTTCGGGAACTTGATCATCTTTCATCTCAACAGCAGGAACATCTTCCGGCAAGGAACCGAATGGATGCTTATTTCTATAATCCGCCACGGTATCCCAAGGATTCGCAGAATCGTCCCCAGTTTGTTCGCCACTATGCTCATGATTAACCATTAGTTTTATCTTATCATGCGCCACAAAAAATCGCCCCAAATAGAGGCGATTCTGTTAATTAATTCTTTCTAGCACGCTTGCGCATGACTGGATCGAGCTCCTTCTTGCGAAGACGAAGGCTCTTTGGCGTAACTTCAAGAAGCTCATCTTCCATCAAGAAGTCCAAGCACTGCTCCAAGCTTAGCTGTGTATAAGGAGTGAGCTGGATTGCGCCATCGGAAGCATGTGTACGCATGTTTGTAAGCTGCTTCTCGCGGCAAACGTTAATATCTAGCTCGTCCTTCTTGGACAAACCAACAATCATACCCTTATATACATCTACCTGAGGTGGAATGTATAGGATGCCACGTGCCTGAGCCATATCTAGCGCATAAGCCGTACTCTGACCAGTTTCACTAGCAACCAAAGCGCCATTTCTTTCCTGGCTATAGTGAGTAGTTACAGGCTGGTAACCCTTTGGCAACGTATTCATAATTGCCGTACCCTTAGTACCAGTCAAAAGGTTATTGCGAAGACCAATCAAAGCAGCGGTTGTAATTGTATAGCGGAAACGAGTTGCGCCGGTAGTTGTAAGTTCCTGAGAAACTAGTTCTGCCTTGCGGACACCAAGCTCCTGAGAGACAGCACCGACAAATTCGCTAGAAACTTCAACGGTAAGTTCCTCAACTGGTTCATATTCCTGACCGTCCTTAATCTTGTAGACAACCTCTGGACGACCAACTTCCATCTCATAGCCTTCACGGCGCATAGTTTCAATCAAAACCGAAAGATGAAGCTCGCCACGGCCAGAAACCTTATAGCCAAGGCCCTGTGGTTCTAGGCGAAGAGCGATATTCGTTTCAAGCTCTTTCTTTAGGCGATCACCAATCTGGCGAGAAGTCGTAAATTCGCCTTCGCGACCCTTGAGTGGCGAAGTATTTGGGCCAATATAGATAGATAGAGTTGGAGCCTCAAGCTCGATAGTAGGCAAAGCTTCTGGAGTATCACCAGTAGCAACAGTATCGCCAATACTTGCTTCACCAAGACCAGCAAGAGCTACGATATCACCAGCAATAGCAACGTCAGCCTCTTCGCGGCCAAGACCACGATAAGTAAATAGGCGATCAATCTTACCTTTTACGGTAGAGCCATCAGTCTTCATAATCGTAACACTCTCGTTTTTCTTGAGTTTGCCACGGAAGATCTTACCAATTGCATACTTGCCAAGATAGCTATCAGCAGCAAGCGCAGCGACAAGAAGCTGTGCGCCCTTAGAGCTATCGACATCTACGTTTGGTTCTGGAATTTCGTTAATAATTGCATCAAAGACAACATGGAGGTCGTTATCTAGTTCTGGAGTTTTACCAGCTTTACCATCACGAGCAACAGCATAATAAACTGGGTACTTGAGCTGATCTTCGCTCGTTGCGAGCTCTAGGAACAAATCTGCAATTTCATCTTCAACAACACCAAGACGTGCAGCTGGCTTATCGATCTTGTTTACAACAACGATAGGCTTCAAGTCCATTTCTAGCGCCTTCTGCAAGACGAACTTAGTCTGTGGCATTGGGCCTTCCTGTGCGTCAACAACCAAAATAACGCCGTCAGCCATGTTTAGAGTACGCTCGACCTCACCAGAGAAGTCTGCGTGGCCTGGAGTATCAATAATATTAATCTTGTAACCGTTGTAATAGATAGCGGTCTGTTTTGCAGTAATCGTAATACCACGTTCATGCTCCTGATCACCAGAGTCCATAATGAGCGTCTGGCCCATTTCTGCCTGGTTATCACGGAAGGTATTACTCTGCTTCAAAAGCGCATCAACCAAGGTAGTTTTGCCGTGGTCGACGTGCGCGATAATCGCAACGTTGCGAATTTTGCTCTTGTCTTGCATATTTGCCCTTTTCTTCCAATAAATCAGGACGAGCCAAACAGCACTTTATTTAAGCGGTGCTTGCTCGTCCCACTAATATATAAATCTGGGCAAAATTATACCAGAAAACGCTTACGTAGTAAAGCGTAAGCGTTTCAATAAATCTAGATAGGATCAAGACGATTCTTCTGCGCCCTGAGTGGTTTTATGTCTTAATTTCTAAAACATGTTCCGTTTTAGAAATTACAGACATAAAAACTCTTTACATCTTCTGCGCAAGGCGAATCGAAGCATGGTTCACATACACAAAGTCTGCTACAAAGATAGCCATAGCAAGACTACCGAAAAGCACAGAAAGAATAAAGAAGAAATGCATATCGTCACGCAAATTCTCCTGAATAGAGATATCCTGAAGAAGCTTGCTATTTTCAAACTGCTTCTTCATAACCAAAGCTTCTGGAGTTTCGGAATTTAGAACCAAATCCCTGTATTCGTCATCGGCAATATTCTCAGCCTCGAACGATGATGCTGATGTAATAAAATTAGACTTCGTGTCCTGAACCTTTAAGAAATTTGTAAAGCAGTAAACTGACGCCCAAGCCATAATTAGACCCAAAGCACCGATAATCATACCGTCAATCGTAACACGCGAAATAAACGGCCTGTTGCTTGCAAAAATCTTTTGCCTAGTTGTTTTTGTGTTTGTTTTTGTTGCCATAAAAGTCCTTTATTACTTTCTTAAATTATACAATAAATAAAAATAATCTCAAGCTTTTTGCCACTCCTGTTAGTCAAGAAAAACCGCCCATTTTTCATGGGCGGCTAAAATCACGAAGCCTTCTCGACAATTTCCTGGAAATTCTGCCAGCTACCAAACACTTTGACATATGTCCGGTAACAATGCGTTCCATTCTTCTTGCCAAGTTCTTCGGTCGAGGGATGATGGCCAATCAGTTCCGTAGCGCGCAGATAGTCAGCAAGCAATTTTGTCTTGTCATGCCCGCCGCGCTTCTTTTTCTCCTGCTTGTATTTTGGCTTTCGAACCAAATTTGCAGCTTTGAGCGCATTGCTCCAAGAGCCAAAGATCCTTTCGAAGCTCTTCCTACACGGCACGCCATTCTTCCGACCCAAGTCTTTAGCGTTCGGAATTCGCCCCAAGCGTTCACTTAGATCGCGCAACATTTCAATCATGCTCTCTTTGTCCAAAGCATTTCTGCAACGATTATAGTCATAGCCAGCCAAAGCGAAAGCCCTTTTTATGCTTCCAAAACGACCGAAATAAGTAAACCACGACGGCAAATCCTTATTGTTATTAAATTCTACCTGCGTCGGAAGATGACCTTCCCTCTCGATAAATGCACGAAGAGCCGAAATCAATTCTTCTTCAGTGTAAGCCTTTGAGCGAGTCTGAAAACGCCTCGCCTCGAGTCCAGCTGCAAACACTGCCTCCTCCCACGTTTTAAATATAGAACTATAACTGCTATGC
The DNA here is from genome assembly GCA_030528815.1 of Candidatus Saccharimonadota bacterium. GTDB lineage: Bacteria > Patescibacteriota > Saccharimonadia > Saccharimonadales > Saccharimonadaceae > UBA2834. Next base: position 4,333 of record JAUMYE010000047.1, read on the forward strand.
GGAGAATCAACCAAACCGCGCTTATGAAGCTCGTCCATTTCTGCCGAACTAGGAGTATGACCAAGAATTGCATTGGCTTTAAGAAGCTCATCGATCAATCTTTTGCGTCTATCCTCTGCCAAGAATATCGCCTCCTTTAAGAACTAGGACTATCAAAGTCCCGTGCAAATAATTTATACCATTTTCCCCTGTTTTGTCAAGCTACTACCCTTTATTTTTATGCTTTATCTGCTTGCAAATTATCCCCCACTCAAAGATAATAAAAACAGAAAAAGTGGAGGTATAAATGAGCAAGTTCGACGATCAATATATTGATCTTTGTAAGCGTATTTTGGCGCACGGCGAAAAAATCACAAACTATAAGAAATCAGACAAGCGCAGCAAGAAAACTGCATCCGCAATCCCAGACCACCGCGCTCAAGGCACTAGCGCCGCAGAGACTATCCGTTTGCCGCATCAGGTTCTTCAGTTCGACCTCGAAGAAGAGTTCCCTATTCTCGTTTCCAAACAAGTCGGTTTCAAAACAGCCGTTCTAGAAATGCTTTGGATCTATCAAGTCGCATCAAACGATGTTCGCTGGCTTCAGGATCGCAATATCAAGATTTGGAACGAATGGGAAATCGCCGAAGACGGTAGCTATCAAGGTCGCAACATCAACGAAATCTTCGCCAAAAAGCACTCCACTGAACCAAAGACAGATTTCGCGCACACAATCGGCACAGCTTACGGCTGGATCGTTAATCGCTATGATCTTATTCGCAATCTTATTGAAACCCTCAAAACCAACCCTGGCAACCGCCGCATGGTTCTAAGTCTCTGGCAAAACGAATGGCTCGAGACCGCCGCTCTTCCTAGCTGTGTCTGGAACTCACAATGGAACCTTATCGACGGACATCTTAACTTGCTTGTTACTTCCCGCTCGTCCGATGTTCCGCTTGGCCTTCCATTCAATGTCGTTCAGTATGCTACGCTCTGCTACCTAATTGCACAAGTTATCGGCGCCAAACCTGGCCAGTTCACCTTCATTACCAACGATGCGCATATCTATGCCAACCAAGTCGACGGCATCCGCGAGCAAATCGCCCGCTACGACAAAGCTGTAAAAGATGGCACGCTTCCAAAAGCACCAAAACTCGTAATCAACCCAGAGATCAAAGATTTCTTCAAGTTCGATAATTCACGCGATCTCAAAGATATCCATCTCGAAAACTATGAAAATCTTGGCAAAATCATAATGCCAGTCACGGAGTAAAAAATGTTTAGTATTATTGCAGCAGTAGGAAAAAACAACGAACTCGGCAAAAAAGGCGGCCTCGTCTTCCACATCAAGGAAGACATGAAATTCTTCAAAGAAACCACTACTGGCCACACGGTTGTTATGGGTTTCAAGACCTGGGAAAGCCTTCCCAAAAAGCTTCCAAATCGCAAAAATATCGTCATAACTTTTGAAGAATTCGAAGGCCCAGACGAATGCGTAACTGATCTCGAAAAGTTCATCAAAGAAAACGAATCCACCGACGAAGAAATCTTTATCATTGGTGGTGGCTCCATCTACGCACAGTTCCTCGAACACGCCAAAAAGCTCTACCTAACCGAAGTGGACGGCGAAGATAAAGATGCCGATGTCTTCTTCCCTACATTCGATAAAACACTCTACGACAAAAAAGTTCTCCGCGAAGGCAACGAATCTGGCATAGATTACAAAATGTGTCTCTACGAAGCAAAATAATAAGCATGAAAATACCCCCGGCATTACTGCCAGGGGATATTTTTTTGTTTTTGTCTTACTGACGATTAGTTCTGAAGATTGTCGACACGTGCGCCAAGGATATCGTAACCCCAGGACACATTCTCGAGATTCTTGCGGAAACGATCCTTGTCGAGCGATTCGCCAGTCTGCAGATCAACTGCTCTAACTGTATCGCCAGACACCTCGTCAATCACGACAAGAGAATCTCCAATGCGGCCGAACTCAATCTTGAAATCAATCAGCCTAGCGCCAACCTCCGAGAAGAAATCACGCAAAACATAAGCCACCTGCTCGGTAGTCTCGCGAATGAAGCGAACTTCATCCATATCACGAAGCAGCCCCTCTTTCAAAACTTCGCGATCGTACATCGGAGGATCACCCTCCTCGTCGCATTTGTATGTAAACTCGACGAAAGGCTTACTGAACGGAATATCCTCAGGAAGCAGGAACCTCTTACAGAAGCTTCCCTTCGTAAAGAATCTACCGATCACTTCGAGCTTAATAGGCTCAGCCTTATGCACAAAGATGGACGAATCCTGGGAACCAGCGCCGAGAAAGTGGGTCTTGATGCCTGCGGCTTCGAGATGCTTGAAGATTGCCTTGGAAATCGTGCAGTTCGCACGACCTTTGCCAGGAATCACGGAGCGCTTCTCGCCGTTTCCAGCAGAGACACGATCCGACATAACAATTTCAAGCACGTCAGGGTTGTCGGTCTGCCAAACATCATTGGCCTTGCCCTTATAGGGTTCACCGACACGCTTAATATCAGACAAAACAATATTAAAGGACATAGGATTTACCTCCTAGAAAAAAGATTTGTGAACCCGAAGATTCACATATAAATACATTATCACTTTTTAGCAATTATTCAAGCATGGGCGGTATAGGATACGTCCTTTTGCTACGCAAAAGAACATCGTCGGGCGTCGCCTCGGAAAATCCGAAATACTTCGTCTTTCTCTGTTTTCTCTCGGCTCCTACGACGTCCGAACCTACGGTTCTCATCCTATACCACCCACGTCAGAAAAATAAAAAATAGCCCTACCGGGCATTTTTCATTTTTCTGGTGGGCGGTATAGGATTCGAACCTATGACCTCTTCTACGTCAAAGAAACGCTCTAGCCAACTGAGCTAACCGCCCTTTATTCCCATATAATACCAGATTAAAAACCAAAAATCAACAACCCATAAAAAGACCCCGCGAAACCGCGGGGTCATACAAGAAGATAAAGCGCATGACTTCTAGAGAAAGAACCAAAACCCAGAATCACGCACCATGAAAATAGCTGCTTATTCTACCGTAACGATAGCGAGCTTAATGTCTTTTTCCGGATTATCTGCTCTGGTTTCCCAGAACCTCTTTGCCATTTCCGTAACTGCCTCGACCTGTCCTTCGCTTATCTTAATCTCAGATGCAAGTCTTCCTGTCTCGCCACCAAAGCGGCTATGAGACAGAACAAAGCCTCTCATTTCGTCCTCTGCATCTTTGTAAGCAGGCACCACGATTCTCTTCGAACGACCGAGTGCGACTCTGCCAGGAGTAATAATATTTACAATAAAGACAGAGTTCCACTTTGCGCAGCCAGTCGCAAGATCGATGCCGATAGGCGGATAATACTTAGGCAGCTCGGATTCGAGTCTTCCCCAGAGCAGCTCAACATTCATCTCGAACTCGTTGGTAGGAGCGAGGCGCCAAGAACTGGTCCAGTTGTAGAAGCGGAAGCGGTTGCGGTTTTCGACCTTCGCAGGCTCGAGCGAACGCAGTTGTTCGTTAAAGAAAAGCGCGTCGATGTCGAGTTTTCCGTCGGTAAGGAAACGTTCATTGATAGTACTCATATAAGTACCTCCCCATTAAAAATAGAAGCAGCTTAATCTCCAATCATATTAAGGTACTTCCATAAGATTTACCCTCTAAAACCGTAGTGGTTTTTCGAG
>JAUMYE010000100.1 GCA_030528815.1 Candidatus Saccharimonadota bacterium
TAGCTCTGCGCCTGGTACAGTTAGTCAGGTTAGTAACTGCGGTAACCTTATTATTCGTGCCGCGAAGGGCAGTAATACTGCAGTAATTATCGTTGGTCATGTTACAAAGGAGGGCACGCTTGCTGGTCCGAAAGTTTTGGAGCATCTTGTTGATGTCGTCCTTAATTTTGAGGGTGACCGCTATGGCGGTTTTAAGACGATCCGTGCTGTAAAAAACCGCTTTGGCTCTACGACTGAGATGGCTATCTTTGAGATGGCGAGTGAAGGCTTGGTTGAAGTAAAGAATCCAAGTGAAGCTTTGCTTTCTGAACGTCAAAACACTGACGGTAGTATTATTATGGCGACAATCGAGGGCGCGCGTCCGCTCCTCGTAGAGATTCAGGCGCTTGTAAACCCGACAAACTTTGGCTACCCAAAACGTACTGCTTCTGGCTTTGATTTGAATCGTCTAAATCTTCTAATTGCTGTGCTAGAAAAGCGCACTAAGCTCAACCTTCAGGATAAGGATATCTTTATTAATGTTGTTGGTGGTCTAAAACTAAACGATTCCGCGGCTGACCTTGCGATTTGTATGGCCATCGCCAGTGCGGCAGCCGGCAGGAAGCTAGACGAAGATATGGTGGTCTTTGGCGAGATTGGTCTTGGTGGCGAAATTCGCTCCGTTATTGCGCCTGACCGTCGTATTGCTGAAGCAAAGAAACTTGGTTTTAAAGGGGCAATCGCGCCTTCGACTATTCGCGATAAATTCGTGATGCCGGTCAAAGATCTTCGCTCGGCGCTCGTAAAATATATGAATAATAAATAACCATAAACTATGGCGCCAGTAGTGGGCCGTAAGGTCTGAGAGTATAACCCTTGCAACTCTTCTCAAACTGTGGTAGAATTGGTTGTAATATGATTACTAAAGATAACAAAGCTAAGGCAATTGCGAAGCTTGCTCGCAGCGACAAAGATGTTGGCTCCCCTGAAGTACAGGTTTCAGTTCTTACTGAACGCATCAAGGAAGTTACCGAGCATGTCAAAGCTAACAAGCATGATTACATGGCAAAGCGCGGCCTAATTCCGATGGTTGGCAAGCGCAAAAAGTTGCTAAAGCACCTAGAGAAGAGCGACTTCGAAAGCTACAAAGCTACTGTCGCAAAGCTTGGTCTTCGCAAATAACAAAAAATTACGTCTTCAAGGCGTAATTTTTTTGTCTCAAAATTAAAACCATAAAAAATCCCGGTCACTCTGTGGTGGCCGGGCGTGGCAATTTACGAAGTTGCTAATGCTTCACTGAGCAGCATAGAGATCTCGTCCATCTTTCTTGCCGGTGTAAAACTACGTATATCTGCCTGTTCGTAGTTCTCGACGAAAAGCTGGATGATCTTCTTGTAGCAGTAGGAAAAAGCTCTCTCTCCGTCGCCTTTCTTGATAGCACGTGAATCTGTGCCGAGGAAGACGTAAACCTGTCCGTCCTCTTTGCGCTTCAGAATAGAAAGGCAACAAGCTTTGTTGACTGCTTTCTTGATGGCCATGAAATGCTCTTCGATGAAGTCATCGATGCTGCCGTTGAAGCCGGGCATGTAGAGCTGGGCCATGGTGGGCTTATCTTCGGGGCTGAGAGTGCAGGTGAAGGGAAGAATGGTTGCTGTGACGATGTTCTTGCTTTTGATCTCAGCGATTGAGATGCTGAAACCGTCATGCTTGATTTTGTCCCAAGCTGCCTGAATCTCTTCTGCGGTCTTTGCTCTGAAGATGAGCTTGCTTCTGCTCACGGAAACAGTGGTTGTCTCGCGGTTCTTTTTGGAGGAACCTGACTCTGTGGTATCCATATTTGCCATTGTAGATACCCCTTTCTTTATAAAGTACAACTTTCTCATCTCTCCAATCGGAAACAAAAAAGAAGTCCAATAATAT
>JAUMYE010000048.1 GCA_030528815.1 Candidatus Saccharimonadota bacterium
TCCCTCTACACTACTGAAGACGAGACGCCGAACATCATCAAGCTTACAAACGAAATCCTTCCACAAGACAAACCTCGCCACCTACTTGGCATGGGCAGCGAACCACGCGATTTATTCTATGGTGCTCTATATGGCTGCGACACTTTCGACTGCGTCGGACCAACCAGACAAGCCCGCAATGGCGCAATCTATACTAAAAACGGCCGCGTAAACATCAAGAACGCTAGGTTTAAAGAAGATTTCAATCCTATCGACGAAGGTTGCGAATGTTACTGCTGCAAGCATTACAGTGCCGCTTATCTCCATCACCTCTTCAAGACTGACGAGATTACTGGTAAAACTCTTGCTAGTATTCACAACGAATATTTTATTGTTCATACCGTAGATCTAATTCGAGAAGCTATCCTAAACGACACCCTCGAAGACTACATGAAAGATTTCTTAGCAAAGTATTACAACTAATCAAAAAAACGGCTAAATAAAAGCCGTTTTTTGTTGAGCAAAAGAAAATCCCCCTGGGAGGTGGAGGGACTTTCATAAGATTTAGGTCAATTTTTAAGATTATGCCGACCATGGGAGAGGTGTCGGCATAATCTTTATTAATTAGTTTTTATTTGCGTCCGAAGAAGCGGCGTGCTGCTACCGACAAAGCTGCAAAGCCTGCTGCTGCAACGCTAATCAAAGACAAGTTCAAAGCAGTATTGCTGCTATCTAGAGTATCTGGGTTTACAGTCTTTTTACCAACGCTAACCTTCCAGATGAAGAACTTTGTGTAATCGATATTATGGCCAACAATCAAAGCATCGCCATCACCAACAGCCTTAATCGTTCCGTCCTCATCAACCGTTACAACATCTTCATTATTGCTGAAGAAACCAGTTACATAATCTGGAATATCAGAAGGCTTCTTTTCTTCGCCCTTTTCAAGCTCGATTTTATCACCAAATTCATAGCGAGAGTAATCGATATTAACTGCATGAGTACCATCTTCGTCTTCGCAGATCAAAGTGTTCATTTCGCCAAACTTAAGATCGATTGAACCGTCACCCTTTGCACATGTAGCGCTTGTCGGGAAAAGATGCAAATCTTCAACATTCAAATCAGCTTCAGCAGTACCATTATCATCAACATAGTCGAACTGCTTGCGCTCAGTCTTTTCACCATCAGTAAAGTCGACTAGAGTGTATGGATACTCATCGAATACAAAAACCGTATCCTGACGAGATGCAGCTCCGCCACCTACGTACTTTACATACATCGCAGTCGCGTCATTTAGTGGTGTAACCGCGCTAGGAGAATCGGCACTCAAAGCAATATAATTTGCTTCGCTACCAAGCTTAATGCTGTATTGGAACTCTTCAATATTAGAAGCCGTTGGCGCAACATTTGTAGCAGTACAGTTACCATAGGCATTAGAACCAGTTGTACAAGAGTAAATTCTCTCAATTTGAACATTATCAAAACCATGAGGGCGCTTTACGGTGTATCTATGCTGAAGCCCATTAGTATCTGGATAATGGATAAACTCTTCCTGCCATTTCTCGCCGTCTGCGTTCTGGAAGTTAAAGTAAACACCATCGTCTTCATGTGTTGTTCCGGACTCAGTAGCTTCGCCTAGGTGAAGGTTATAAGTTTTTGCATTTGTGCCATCGCCAATAGTAATCTCGTAATCGCCGATAGTCCAGTTTCCATTCTCGAAATGGTAATTATAATTGCCAGACTCAGTTACTCTTGGAGTAATAGTACTTCCATTTGGGCCTTTAACTGCAACAGTTTGACCTTCTTTTGGATAAACCGTAATACCTAGATTATCAAATGAATAGCTAATACCATATTCAATATTATCTTTCAAAGAATCGGTACCATATTCACCCCAAGCCTTACGGCCAGCACCGACCGTAACGCCACCAGATTGACCACCACCAACAATCTCAATCATATTAGGCTGAAGACTTTCTGGAATTAGATAATCTGCACTATCCTTTGCTGCGCTTGCACTTCCAAGAGGAAGCAAAGCTGCACCCAAAACGCCAGCAGCAACTGCTAAGCTTTTTACTTTCTGTACGCCAAAATGCGCCATTTTTTTGCCTTTCCGCAAAAAACTCCCAATATATCACAAAGTGACCATTATTAATATAATGTTCGTATTTTTTGCTTTTTTACTTTTTATTTTGACCTTTTGTACCTCTAATATAGCACAAGCTTTTTGATATTTGCAAGACTTTTTGAAAAATGCCCTGCCATCTTAATATATCTATCCCGTGCTACAATATCCTTATGGACAATACTCATAAACTCGAGATTAGTACCAAAACCTTCATACGGTTCTGGCTAGTTCTTTTCGGCCTAGCTCTTGCAGGTCTCTTATTATTTAAAGCCGCTGCCGGCTTAATCATTCTTGGCGCTGCCCTATTCTTAGCTCTCGCCATTTCGCCACTAGTTAACAAATTAGCAGACATTATTCCAGGCCAAGGACGCAAGCTTCCTATCGCCCTGTCGTATATTATTGTCGTTGGCGTAGTTATTGCCTTTGTTGCTATTGTTGTGCCAACCATTGGTAACGAAACCCAGCGTTTCATTACAAACTTGCCGCAAATCTACAACAATTCCAGCATTAATCTAGAATTCTTGAACAAGTTCGGTAAAAACTTCGGCATAGATAATCTTCAGGGCGAAATTAGCACTGCTCTCGGAGACTTCTCCAGCAACTTCATTAAAGACTTTGGCGCAAACCTCGCTAACACCGTTGGTGCAATCGGCAGCGCTGTTACGGCAACAATTCTTATCTTAGTTCTTGCCTTCTTTATGCTTATCGAAGGTCCAGATATTATTAGACAATTCTGGAGCAATTTCCGCACCAACGAGCACGCTGGTAAAATCCAGACCATCATCACTCGTATGGCACAGGTTGTTAGCAAATACGTTTCAAACGCTATTACTGTCGGTCTAATTAACGCCTGTTTCACTTCCATTTCCGTCTTTGTCCTAAGTCTCATCTTTGACTTCTCTTCCGGTCTAGCTTTCCCAATGGGCATCATTACCGGCGTCCTAAGCCTTATTCCAATGTTCGGTAGCTTCATCGGCGGCGCACTCGTTGCATTGCTCCTTGCCTTCAACTCCTGGCCAGCTGGTCTTGCTTTCTTGATCTATACCATCATCTATCTACAGATCGAAAGCAACTTCATTTCACCGAAGGTTCAAGGCAAAGGTTTGCAACTTCCCGCTCTCGTTGTCCTCGCAAGCGTTACGATTGGCGTATATATGTTCGGCCTAATCGGCGCAATCGTTGCTATTCCTATTGCGGGCTGCATTAAAGTCTTGCTCGAAGAGCTTGGCGACGGCTTCCTTCCTTCCAAGAAAGAAAAGAAAGCCAAACGCGCCAAAGAACAAGATTCAGACAAAAAACTAATCGCAAAGAATTAAGTCCATAAAAATACCGCTCCAGTTATAGAGCGGTATTTTACTATCTATTTAAAGCGCCAGTGAGTTTTGTCTTTGCCATCCAAAACTTCAATACCATCGCGCGCCAGTTCATCACGAATCTTATCCGCTAAAGCGTAATCTTTCATCTCTTTAGCTTTTACGCGATCCGCAATCTTTTCCTTGTCCTCATCCGAGATATCTGGCGTAGATTCAAGAAGACCTAGACCAAATACTTCATCCAAGAATTTAACAAAATCTTCACTTGGAACAGATTTAGAAACAGCTTCATCAAGCTTCGCAAACGCGCCAGCAGAGTTTAGATTGTTATTGAGCTCGTTCAAGATTTCTTCACGGAGCTCTGGTAAATCTTCGCCCTTTTCCTGCCACCTTAATGCGGCGAAGTTCCTATAGTTCATTAAACGCTGATGCGCAGCAAACAAATCCTGGAAAGTAAAGTTGCGCTCGGACTGGTAATGACCTTGTAAGATCCACATCTTGAAGTCCATCGGAGTATAACCCTTCTCTGCAAGATCGGCAAAGGTATAGCCGTTACCAAGAGATTTCGAAATCTTCTGGCCGTCACTCGTAATAAAGTTACAATGTACCCAATAGTTACTAAACTTCTTACCAAAAGCTGCCTCGCTCTGAGCAATCTCGTTGCTATGGTGAACCATAATATGATCAATACCACCGGTATGAATATCCAAAGTTTCACCAAGCTCTTCGTGGGCAATTACGGAACATTCTAGATGCCAGCCAGGATAACCGTCGCGACCACGATATTTCCAACGCATCGCATGATCCTCGCCCTCCTGAATCCACTTCCAGACTGCAAAGTCTGAAGCGTTGCGCTTTTCGCTGCTAAACTCTACGCGCTTACCAGCCTGCAAATGCTCAAGATCGAGATGAGCAAAATCTGCATAGCCTTCAAACTTACTCGTATCAAAATACAAACCATCTTTCGTGTCATAAAGATAGCCCTTCTCGTCGAGCAAATCTACGAGCTTCATGTCCTGCTCGATATACTTCGTTGCCGGGCAAACCTTTGCTGGCTCTAGTAAATTAAGAGCATGGAAATTATCTAGGAATGCATCAGAATATTTCTTTGCGATATCCCAAACCGTCAAACCTTCACGACGTGCGCCCTTCTCCATTTTGTCTTCGCCATCATCAGCATCAGAGGTAAGATGACCCACATCTGTAAGATTCATAATGCGCTTCACCTTCCAGCCGTTAAGCTGCAAAGTGCGAACGAGCAAATCCCAATAGACATAGCTCGTCATATTGCCGATGTGCGCATAACTATATACCGTTGGACCACAAGTATAAATCTTAACTTCGTTAGGATTTTGTGGCTTAAATTCTTCGAGCTTTCTACTCGCGGTGTTATATAGTTTCATAATAAGCTCATTATATCAAATAACAGAGATAGCACAAAAAGGACCGCCCCTCGCGGTCCTTCCGATTACTTTCCGTATTTGTCTTTTACTTCCTGCTCGGCCTTGGCGCCAACCGGAGTACTGTTTACTGGAGAATCTGCTGAACGTCCAATTCCTAGGAAGTTCGCCATCTTTTCGCCCATCATCTTTTCGTTGTTCGTTGCGATCACGCCAGTCATACGCGTGCCATTTTCGCCCTGAATACGAGAGTTCCTGAGACGCTTTCTCTGCTCAAACAAAGTATCTTTCTTAGTTAGATTCTGAATCTCTGTTCTCGTTTCTTTCTCATAGGTATGTCGCTTATCCATATTGCGGTACTTCGTCGTCTTTATCCAGTAGAACAAGAATCCAGGAGTAAAGCCAAGAAGACCGAGCCAGAATGGATTATCGTCGTCATCAAAGTTGCTCAAACACATCTTGATCCACATAAGGCCTAAGATAATGCCAATAATCTCGATAATCGTCGAGACGACTACAAGACGAGATTTATTAATCGGTACACTACCCATCGTCTCACCAGTTCTGGCATTTACGGCCACATAATGCAAAAGACCATTATCTTCTTGCCTATAGCTATAGAGCCAAACTGGAAGATATGCCGCTTTCCAAGAAGAGCCTTTAATCTCTGTCACCTCAGAACTCCAAGCCTCACCACGATCGTAGAAAGACTTCATATCCTGATACATCTTGTACCTAGATATATCTTCAACCTGAAGCTTAATCTGAGCATCCAAACCACCAACGTTCGTATCGCGACGTTCACTAGCGTAGCCAATCAAGAAGTTAGGATTCCAATCAACGCAGTTCTCCGTATCGAATGGCATAATAGCGTTAATAACATTATTTGTATTTGTCTTAATATTCTGGTTTAGCTTGTCACTAGATGCCTCAATTGTCAAATCATCTACCAAGATATCAAAATCACGCTCAACATTATAAGCATCTGCATCATAATAAGTCGTACTTGAATGCTCGCCGGTCCTAACTGTATACTGGCGCACTTTATGCTCTGCGATACCCTTCAAATTCGAATGAGCATTTACGTCTACGACCATGTATGGCAAGAATACGCCCATAACGTTTTCGGCTTTAAACTCTTTCTTGAACTGAGGATGAGCAAAGAATTGACGTTTATCCACGAAAGCCTTAATTCTAGATTCGGCATCACCCTTCTCTAGTTTGAATGGCAAAACCATATCCGGAACAGCACCGTTCGGCATCTTTTCGTTCAAAGCAAAATTATGACGACACCAGTGACAGCGCGCGCTGACAGATTCTTGCGCATTAATCACAACCTCTGCGCCACAAGCAGGACACTTAAAGGTCATAATTACCGACTCATCAGGAATAATGTCTACCGCGCCCGCAGCGACATTCCTATCCTTCATATCCTTCGAGACGCCAGCCTTGTTAGTCTTTACGCCCTCAAATTCTGCACGACAATACTTACACTTTAGCAAGCCTGTTTTTGCAATTGGTACAACTTCTGTCGCACCACAATGCGGACATCGGTTTAATCCATTATCATTATTTTTTACTGCTGCTTCCGCCATTAATAACCCCTTTTAATAATCAAAGTCATAACTAAAACCATCCGAATCGCCAAAGTCATAGTCATAATCGTAGTCATAATCATCAAAATCGTAATCATCGTCCGAATAGCTACTGCTATAACTACTACCACCAGCACCAGCCATCGCGCAGCTAGCACAACCTTCAATAAAGATCGAACCGAATATAAAGAGGAATACGACCAGAATAATACCAATCAAGAATCCGGAAGAAGAATTATTGCCATAGTTCTTTGTATAGTTTGCACCATTCTTGAAACGACCACGCTCGCTATTAAGCATTTCGCTACGACCAGACGATGCTGCGCCAATAACACGACTATCGTTCCTGCCAGTAATCTCCGAAGAAGTTACGCCAGTTCTTGTATGTAAGTAGCGGTCTTCTTTTACAAGCTCACGGATCTCGTTTCTGGTTTCAATCTCATGATGATGCCTTGCCTTATCGCCAACGCGATGCTCGGAAATAATCCCCTTCACCGGCAACACGCCATCCGTCTCTCCAGTACGAGCATTTACGGCAATATAATAAATGCGCCCATCATTCGCATTAGTATTCCTAAAGCTATATAGCCAAACAGGAAGATATGCAGCTTTCCAGTTTACGCCTTTGATGCTTAGATGCTCTTTTTGCCAACGAAGACCACGATCATACTGCTCGTTCATCTCTTTCATGCGCGCACGGGCAATATCTCCAGACTGCAAGGCAACCAATTCCTTCAAGTCGTCGATATTTGTATCCCTTCTCTCGCTCGAGAAACCACGCAAATAATTAGCATTCCAAGATACAGCATTCTCTGTATCGAACGGCATAATTGCATTAATAACGTTATTCGAGTTTACAGCAACATCCTGATGTAGACGTTTCGAAGAAGATTCAATCGTCAAATCATCAACATAAAGATCGAACTCGCGCGAAACAGAATAAACCTCTACCGTAGCACCAGAAGAATCTTTAGCCTTCGTATGCTCACCCTGACCATAAGCCGTAGAATGAGCCTTAACATCCGTAATCATGTACGGAAAATAGACACCAGATAGTTCCTCAAACTTCAAGCTACCAAAGAGTTCCGCAGACATACTGGCCCTGTATGGCTCTATCCACTCTTTCATCTTCTCGATAGCTTTTGTCTTGCTAATCTTGAATGGCAAAACCAAATCTGGCACTGCGCCGTTTGGAATCTTGTGTGAAACTGTCAAAATATGGCGGCACCAGTGACACTTTAGGCTAAGGTTATCGGCCGTATTGACAACAACTTCCGCACCACAAGAAGGACAACCCAGGGTAACTACAATATCTTCGCCAGGAATAATATTGCTCGCGCCCGTGGCAACGACATCACCCTTAATATTCTCGAAGGTTTCTAGTGTACCTTGAGCATTTGCGCTTTTCGCCTCAAATTCACTCCTACAAAAATTGCAGCGAAGCTGACCTGATTTCGCATTGGTCGACACATCGCTTGCCCCACAGTGGGGGCAGCGTTGCGTCGCAATGGAAACAGTCTTCTCTACTTTCGCTGTTTTTGCCGAAGCTTTTTGCTTCGAAACATCAGCTTTCGTATCTTTTTTC
>JAUMYE010000101.1 GCA_030528815.1 Candidatus Saccharimonadota bacterium
GTTGTATGGCGTATGATTCTGCATTGTGATAAGTGCTACGAATTGTCTATCGCCGCTCTCTTTGAGGTTCTTAAGAAGTTCATTATAGGCAGATTTATCGTTAATATACTCGGATTCGCCATCATGCTCCGTATAGGTCATCTCCGATTCAGTAATGAAGTTATTGATGCCTTCTTTTTTGAGCGAGATATTGCGCTTATACATGCCACCATTAAATGGGTGAATTGCAGTCGTATTATAACCATCTTCTTTCAAATCATTCGCAATCGACGGAACGGATTTTAGCTTCGGAATGATTGCAGTATACGGAACGGAGGCGAGCCAGTAGTTCGAATAGCCAGTCAAAGTTTCAAACTCAATGTTTGCCGTGCCGCCACCATAATCAATGGAATACATTTTACCGCTTGGGTATTTTTGCTGAATTTTATGCAGATTCGGAGTTACATCGCCGCCAGTATATGGATAATAATCCGAGAATTTAACGCCATTAAATTCTACTGAAGGATCATAGAATGATTCGTTTAGGATAACAACAAAATTTACATTCTCTTTTGCTGGTTCTTTGCGATCGAGATTCTTTACTTCTGCGATTGCAGCGTATTTCTCGGCAACTTCTTTAATGTATTCTTCATTGTAGCCATCAGGAGCATTTAGACTGAGCTTTTGAATGTTATATAAGAAGCCAATAATGCAGCCGTTGTCGTCGTAGTTACGATTCTGATTCCAGGCCGTAAAGTATGTGCCAATTGGGGTTTCTTCGTATTTATCGCCCGAGTTATGCCTTGCAAATTCAGTAACATACATGAAGCTTGTTACGGCAATCAGTATAACTAGTGCGCGAGGTGTAATCTGATGTCTCCCAAGGAATGATTTGCCTTCCTTAGGATTCTTTAGATGAAGTCTCTTTTCAAAGAAATGCGCAAAAAGGAGAACAATTACAATCATCAGGACGCAGGATAGAATTAGACGAACGAGACCACCGATATTAATGAACTTTGCCAAACTACCAGCCTGCTCCGCGAGCTGAAAATCCTCAGGAAGAAGCGGGTAGCCCCTAGTATTAAATTTATTAACGTGGATATAGCCAAGAATATTCTCGAGCACCCAAACAACAGCCACAACAGCGAGAGGTCGGTTTATGATTGCCCAGAGAGCTAACAAAACAGTAAATACAATTAGTGCATTACAAAAGAAAGCCAGTGGTGCAGTAAGCGCAAAGCTCCAAGCACGATACATATCGTTAATAAAGTAGCGATACTCAAGAAACCATGTTAGGAACAATGAAGAAATAAGCAGCGCGATGATGCTGCAAAAATAATAGCGCTTCGTTTCGCTTTGCCCAGAAAACCACTTATTGATTCGGACGGCAAAAGATGCATCGGAGTTTTGAGCCTTTTTTCTCCCAAGCTTTTGAAGCTTTTTCATATAGCTCATTATAGCATGCTAGAGCTTACTCTATCCTTGGCTAGAAATTTGTAAAAAATTAGCTTTTTGATTTGTAAATTGTTTTTATAGTTTTAGTCCTTACAGATTACGAAAAAGCTTATGCTTGATAATTGCAATTTGTAAGTTTTATGAACTTAGCATGAAGAAAAATAGCAAAACAGTTCATTATTCAGCCATTCCAATCATGTGTTGCATTGGAATGATTTTTGCTTTTGTTTTCCTATCGATTTTTGGCGTTTTCGAGATTAATAACATTGCTCTTATTCTGCTCATTCCGATTTTTGTCTTATTTTCTTTGGTTTTTAAGGGATTCTTTCGCTTGTTATTCTCATTTTTACTAGGCGTGAGCCTTGGATATATCCGTGGACAGGCATACTATCTTGGAATTAGCTCTGCGAGTTTGCCACAGAAGCAGGAAGTTACTATTGAGGCAAAAGTAGATAACGATCC